>JASHPR010000292.1 GCA_030038015.1 Streptosporangiaceae bacterium | reverse complement strand
GGGGGACACCGGTTCGCCGAACGGCGGCAGCAGTTCGCTGAACTGCTGTGGCAGGTCGCCGCGCCTCGGCAGCGGGCCCCCGCGCTGCGGCAGCGCTTCCCTGCGCTGCGGCAGCGGCTCCGCGGCCTGGCTTTGGTCGGTCACGGTGCCGTATCGTATTCGGGATTCATCAGGCATGATCGCCGTTCTCTCATGTTCGGGCCGGAAACAGCGCGCACCGGCTGTCGCTGCTGGCCCGTCCGCGGCGCGGTTCACCGGACGTGCGTCCCATCATCGCAGGGCCGGGCTGTGCGCTGACGCTGTACAGCGGCCGACACGCCGGCGCCCGGGGTGGCGGCCGGCGGCTAGCGGGCAGATTCGGTGTAGGCAAAACTTGATATGGCGCCGCCCGGGTACCCCGGTTAGCGGTCCACACCAGGTGGGGTGTTGTCATGTCGGGCTGGTTCGAAGCGCAAATCGTGCATACCGGGCGGACGCCGCTGTTCTGCTTCTTCGTCGCCTTCGTCACCGGCTTCGGCTTCATCCGGCTGTCCGCCCGGCTGATCCGCGCCAAGGTCCGGTGGTGGCCCGGCAATGTGGTCGCCGGGACCGTGCACATCCACCACATGGTGTTCGGCGTGGTGTTCATGACCGTCGGCGGCATCGCCGAGCTCGCCGCGCCGCTGGGCTCCCTGGACTGGCGGGCGGGCTCGGCCGGGCTTTTCGGCCTCGGCACGGCGCTGGTGCTCGACGAGTTCGCGCTGATCCTGCACCTGCGCGACGTGTACTGGAGCAACGAGGGGCGGCTGTCCATCGATGCGGTGTTCGTCGCCGTCGGGGTGACCGCGCTGCTGCTGCTCGGGATCACCCCGGTGGGGGTCAAGAGCGTGTCCGACTACCGGCGGCTGCTGCCGGGAACCCCCGGCGCGGTGGCCACCCTCCACCTGGCCGTGGCGGCGCTGTTCCTGCTCGCGTCGGTGACCCTGCTCAAGGGCAAGATCTGGACCGGGCTCTTCGGGCTGTTCGTGCCGCCGCTGTTCATCGTCGGCGCCATCCGGCTGGCCCGGCCGGGCTCGCCCTGGGCCCGGTGGCGCTACCGCGGCCGGCCGGCCAAGCTGGCCAGGGCCGACCGTCGCGAGCAGCACCTGCGGCAGCCCGTGATCAGGGCGAAGATATGGGTCCAGGACAAGCTCACCGGGCCGCACGACCTGCCGGCCGCCGCGGCGCAGCCCGCGGCCGTACCCGGGAAGACCCCGGCCGGACCCGAGCGGCCAGCGGTCGGCGCCGAGAGCCGGCCGCCGGGAGCCGGGCCGTGATCAGCCCACCCAGATGGACTGCAGCGCCCGGTAGACGTTCCCGCCGATGACGGCGCGCACCGAGTCGTCGTCGAAGCCGTGGGAGACCAGCCAGCCGCAGATGTTGGCGAAGTTCTCGGTGGGATTCTCCAGGCCGTCCACGTAGGCGACCGGCTCGAACGGAGGGCCGCTGGTGGCGCGGGTGATCCCGAGCAGGTGCCCGAAGACCCGGTGCAGCTGGACGTGATCCCCGTACAGCGTGTCCGGGCCGAACGCGACGTGATCGATGCCGACAAGGTCTACGCAGTACCGGAAGTGGTCCATGACCGACTCGATCGAATGCCGCGGGTGCGCGGCCGAGAGCGTGGTGTGCGGGGCCGCGGACATCCCGATCACGCCCCCCGTCTCGGCTATCGCCTGCAGCACCGGGTCAGGCTTCATCCGCGGGATGTCCCAGACGGCCCGCGCGCCCGCATGGGTCATGAGCACCGGCCGGTCGCTGCAGGAGCACACGTCGAGCGCGGTGCGGTCGGATGAGTGCGACACGTCGATGGCCAGGCCCAGCTTGTTCATGCGGGTCACGGCGCGCCGGCCGAACGCCGTGAGGCCGCCGTCGGTGGCCTCGGCGAGGCCGCTGCCGAGCGCGTTGGCGTCGCTGTAGGCGATGCCGATCTGCCGCAGGCCGAGGCCGTACAGCACGTCGAGCCGGTCGATCTCGTTCTCGATGCAGGTGGCCGCCTCGAGCCCGAACACCAGGCCCACCTGCCCGCTGCGGTAAGCCTCGTCGATATCAGCCACCGTGCGGACGGTCAGCACGCCGCTGGCGTGAGCGAGGTCGGCCTGGCGCATCCCGAGGTCGGTGATGATGTCGTCCCACCGCCACGGGGCGTGGCCGGTGACGCAGGCGGTCCCGTCCATCATGTTGTCGAACACCACCGTCATGCCCGAGGCGGCCAGCCCCGCATACGCGGCGTGCTGGCGGCCGGTGCGGTAGTAGCCGGGGGTCTCCTCCATCCGCAGCGGGAAGCGGGACGGGTGATCGTGCAGGCTGATCACCAGGCTGTCGGCCAGCAGCCGCCGCGCGCGCTCTTCCTGCCCGGCGGTCAGCGCGGCCTGGTACGGCGGGACCCGCCCGAACTCGGGCGCCAGCTCGAAGGCGGGGAAGTCCACGCCGGGGGTGAGGTAGGAGTAGGCCGTGTAGCCCGCTCCGGCGGCCGGCCGCTGCTGGCCGGTCGGGTCGGTCATCCTGCCTCCTGCCCGCGCGGGGCCAGCCGGTGCGGCCCGGCGGCGAGCAGCCGCCAGAGCTGCTCCCAGGCCCGCATTCCCTCGCGCAGCCTGCGGATGCGCAGGTACTCGTTGGGGGCGTGCAGCTTCTCGTCGGCGGTGGAGAACGAGAAGAACAGCGTCTTCACCCCGAGCACCTGCTCGAACAGCGCCGTGGCCGGCAGCGTGCCCGCCACGCATGCCGCGAGCACCTGCTCGCCCGGGTACACCGTCTCCAGTGCCGCGGTGGCCGCCCGGATGGCCGGGTGGCCGGCCGGGATGGTGTAGGCGGGCACCCGCGCCTCGTCCGGCCGCACCTCCACCCGCACGCCGCGCGGCGCGTGCGCGGCGACGTGCGCCGCGATCGCCTGGACCACGCGGTCGGGATCCTGGCCGGGCACCAGGCGGCAGGACACGTGACCGACCGCGACGTGCGGGATCACCGTGTACTTCCCCCCGCCCGCCACGCCGTTGACATCCAGGGTCGGCCGCTCCCAGAGCCGCTCGAGCGTGCTGAACCCCGCCTCGCCGTGCCCCTCGGCCAGCCCGAGCGCGCCGAAGTACTCCTTGTCGTCGAACGGGATCGCGGCGATCTCCCGGCGGCGCTCGCCAGTGAGCTCGGGGATGCCGTCGTAGAAACCCGCGACGGCCACGGTCCCGTCCGGCCGGTGCAGGCTCGCCAGGACCTCGCTGAGCGCGTGCAGCGGGTTGGCGACCGTGCCCCCGTACCGCCCGGAGTGCAGGTCGGTGTCGGCACCCTCGACGACGATGTCCATCGAGACCAGGCCCTTGGACTTCAGCGACACCGAGGGCTCGCTCGGCCGCCACATGGCGCCGTCCGCGGAGATGACAAGGTCCGCGGCCAGCTCATCGGCATGCTCGCGGACGAACGCCGGCAGGTGCGGGCTCCCGATCTCCTCCTCGCCCTCGAACAGGAACTTCACGTTCAGCGGGAGGGCGCCTTCCTGGGCCAGGAACGCCTGGGCGGTCTTCAGCACGATGTAGACCGGCCCCTTGTCGTCCGTGGCGCCGCGTCCCCTGGCGATGTCGCCGTCCACGGTCAGCTGGAACGGGGGAGTCGTCCACTCGGCGAGGTCGCCGGTGGGCTGCACGTCGTAATGGCCGTAAACCAGGACCGTCGGCGCGCCGCCGGCGCCGAGCCACTCGCCGCGGACGACGGGGTGGCCCCCAGTCTCGGCCACCCGGCCGCCGGCGAACGCGAGCTGCCGGGCGAGCCAGTCCGCCGCGGCGCGCATGGTGCCGGCGGCCGCGTCCCTGCTGACGCTGGGCACCGCCACGTAGTCGGCGAGCTCCCTCAGGTAGCCCGCGTCATCGGCATCAAAAGAGAGCATGGCCACCATCGATCGAGATCGTCTGCCCGGTCACCCACGAGGACCGCTCGGACACGAAGAACAGCACGCCGTTGGCGATATCCTCGGGCTGCCCCAGCCGCCGCATCGCGATCCCCTCCACCAGCTTGCGCTGGCCCTCCTCGCCATAGCTCTGCCACTGCCGCTCGGTGGCCGGGTTGGAGCGGATGAAGCCGGGCGCGATGCAGTTGACCGTGATGCCGAACGGGCCGAGCTCGTGCGCCAGCTGCCGGGTGAACCCGATCTGCCCGGCCTTCGCGCTCGTGTAAGCCTGGATCCCGGTCAGGCTGACGCCGCGGCCCGCGCCCGACGAGATGTTGACGATCCGGCCCCACCGGCGCTCCTTCATCGAAGGGGCCGCCGCCCGGGTGCACAGGAACGCGCTGTACAGGTTGGCCTGCACGATCTCGTTCCACTCCTCGTCCGGCACGTCCTCGATGGGGCGGCCGACCTGCCCGCACACGCCGCCGGCGCTGTTGACCAGGATGTCGACGCCGCCCACCGCGCCGAAGAACGCCCGCACCTCGCCGGGGACCGTGAGGTCGGCCTGCGCCTTGTCGACCCCGTGCACCTCCGCCCCTTCGGCGCGCAGCGCCTCGGCAATGGCGGCGCCGATGCCGTGGGCCGTGCCGGTCACCACGGCGGTCCGGCCTGCCAGTCCGGTCACCGCAGCCAGCCGTTCTCGAGCAGCGCCCGGACCTCGGCCACGCCGGCATCCCAGACGGCCTGCATGTCCTCGTCCGGGCGGGCGTACGCGCCGCCCAGCACGCCGTCCGGCGCCGCGGTCCTGAGCTGCCAGGGGTCGAGCTGCCCGACCACGTCCCTGGGGAGCACCGGCTTCGGCTCGGACGGCGGCTCGGCCCCCGCCACCCTGGTCCACGGGAAGTTCTCCACCCAGCCTCCGTGCAGCTGGTCGCGGTCGAACCGGTCGGCGGCCGCGGCCGTCCCGGGCGCGTTGTACCAGCTGTGGAACAGCACCTGCACCCGCTCGGGCCGCGGCTGGCAGATCCACTCGCGGATGAACCCGGTCACCGGGGCGTTGCCGCCGTGCCCGTTCACGATCGCGATCCGCCGGAAGCCCTGCCCGGCGAGGCCGTCCAGCAGGTCCCGCAGCACCTCGATATAGGTCGTGATCCGCAGGCTCATGCTCCCGGGGAAGGCCGCGAAATACGGAGCCATCCCGAACGGCAGGGCAGGGAGAACTGGGACGCCGAGCGGCCCGGCCGCCTCCACCGAAACCCGCTCGGCCAGGATCGCGTCGGTCCCCAGCGAGAGAAAGCCATGCTGCTCGGTGGAGCCGGTCGGCAGCACGATCCGGTTGTCCCGGCGCAGGTACTCCTCGACCTGCATCCAGTTGGCGTCGAACAGTCGCACGCGGCACCTCAGCGTCATCGCAGGTCAGGAAGTTCCTGGATGATAACGCACATCAGGGTCACCGCCCCCGGGCCGGCGCCTCCTTGACAGCGGTAAGTCAACGGCCGTAGATTTCACCCGGTGTTGAGTTCGCCTGGTGCCGGGGGCTGAGGAGCGCTGCATGTGGGCGATGGTGGCCAAGGAGTTCCGCCAGTTGCGGCGCGACCGGCGGACCGTGGCGATGCTGATCGTGCTTCCCGTGGTGCTGCTCGTGGTCTTCGGCTATGCGGCCAACTTCGACGTCCATGACATCCCGACCGTGGTGGTGGGCCCTGGTGCGCAGCAGGCCGCCGCGGCGCTGCATGCGCCGTTCCACGTGGTCGAGGTCGACCCCGCGGCCGGCGAGCCCACCGCGCGGTCCCGGCTCCAGGACGGCCAGGCCATCGTCGCGGTCGTGACCGGCGGCACCGGGGTCCTGGTGCTGATGGACGGAACGCAGCTGTTCTCGGTGGAGACCGCCGAGAGCGCGCTGGCGAAGCTGACCGAGGCCCGGGCCGCGGGCGCGGCCGCGCCACCGGTCAGCGTGCAGATCCTCTACAACCCCAGGCTGACCACCTCATGGGTGATGGTCCCCGGCCTGGCCGGCCTGATCCTGGTGTTCATCGGCACTCTGATCACGAGCCTGGGCGTGGTCCGGGAGCGCCAGACCGGCACCCTTGAGCAGCTGGCCGTGATGCCGCTGCGGGCCAGGGACGTGATCGCGGGCAAGATCGCCCCGTACCTGATGGTCGCCGCCGTCGATCTCGTGATCATCATCCTGATCGGGATGGGCGTGTTCCACGTGCCGTTCACGGGCAACGTCGCCACCTTCGCACTCGGGGCCGCCCTGTTCCTGCTGGTGACGCTGGGCATGGGCGTCCTGATCTCGACGCTCTCGCAGAACCAGGGGCAGGCCATCCAGCTCTCGATCATGATCGTGGTGCCGCAGGTCCTGCTGTCAGGCCTCATCTTCCCGATCTCGTCGATGGCGGTGGGCGTGCGGTGGATCTCCTACGTGCTGCCGCTGACCTACTTCATCGAGATCAGCCGGGGCGTGATGCTGAAGGCGACACCTATCACCGCGCTGGGGCAGCCGCTGGGGTTGCTGGCCGTGCTCGCCGTCGTCGTGCTGGGCCTGGCGATCGTCCGGTTCCGCCGTGACCTGGCTCCGAGCAGCCGGCGCCAGGTCACGGGCCGCGGCGGGCCAGGCGGCGAGCCTCAGGAACCCGGCACGGAACGGGTCGCGGCATGAGGTGGGGACTTGAGGACGTCCGGGTCAGCTTCGGCCGGCGCGTCGCGCTCGACGCGGTGACGGTGCCGGCCGACCCGTCCCGCGTCACCGTGGTCGTGGGCGGGGACGGAGCCGGCAAGTCGACCTGCCTGAAGGCGCTGGTCGGGCTGGTGCGCCCGGACGCCGGGACGGTGCGCCGTCCGGCCAAGGAGCGCATCGGGTACGTGCCGGCCACCGCCGGGCTGTACGCGGACCTGACCGTCCAGGAGAACCTCGGCTTTTCCGCGGAGGCCTACCGGCTGCCGGCCGGCATCCGCGGCCCGAGGGAAGACGAGATCCTGGAGCGCACCGGCCTGAGCGGGGCGCGCCACCGCCTGGCCGGGCAGCTTTCCGGCGGCATGCAGCGCAAGCTGGCGGTCGGGCTCGCGCTGCTGCACTCGCCCGAGCTGCTGGTCCTCGACGAGCCGACCACCGGTGTCGACCCGGTGAGCCGGGCGGAACTATGGCGGCTGATTTCCGGCGCCGCCGCCCAGGGCACCGCCGTGGCCGTGGCCACCACCTACGTGAACGAGGCGGCCCGGGCTGCGTCCGTCGTGCTGCTTGAGGCTGGCAAGGTCCTGGCCAGCGGCTCGCCAGACAGCATCCTGCGCGGCGTGCCGGGGGCGGTCGGCAGCGCCAGCCCCGGCAAGGGCGCCGCCGGGCGGCCGTTCGCTCTCTCCTGGCGGCGCGGCGTCAGCTGGCGGGTGTGGGCGCCCGGGGGCGAGCTGCCGGCGGGCGTGCAGCCGGTCAGCCCCGACTTCGACGATGCCGTGGTCGTCGCCGAGCTGGCCAGCGAGGGGAGGCGGTGATGGCCGGCGCCCTGGCCCAGGCGGTCAGGCTGTCCCGGCGTTTCGGCTCGCTGCGCGCCGTGGACAGCACCGACCTGACGGTGGGCGCGGGCGAGGTCGTCGGGCTGCTGGGGGCCAACGGGGCCGGCAAGACCACGCTGATCCGGCTGCTGCTCGGCCTGCTCGAGCCGAGCGACGGCACCGCGGCGCTGTTCGGCGCGCCGCCGTCGGTCTCCGGGCGGCGCCGGGTCGGCTACGTGCCGCAGACCCTGGGCCTGTACACCGACCTGACCGTGGCCGAGAACTGGAGCTTCACCGCAGCGTCCTTCGGCAACGCCGGCGCGGCCATGCCCGGGGGCGTGGCCGCCTGGCGCGGCGAGCTGGTGGGCGACCTCCCGCTGGGCACGCAGCGGGAGGTCGCGTTCGCGGTGGCCCTGTCGCACCGGCCGGAGCTGCTGGTGCTCGACGAGCCGACGTCCGGCGTCGGGCCGCTCGCCCGGGCGCGGCTCTGGGAGCAGATCCGGCAGGCCGCCGACCGCGGCGCCGGGGCGCTGGTGACCACCCACAACCTGGAGGAAGCGCAGGAGTGTGACCGGCTGGTGGTGATGGCGGACGGCAGGATCGTGGTCAGCGGCACGGCGGCCGAGGTCATCGGGGACCGCACGGCCATCGAGGTGCGCTGCGCGGACTGGGCTCGTGCCTTCGCCGTCCTGGACCGGGCGGGCCTCGGCGTTCAGGTGCACGGCCAGGGCGTGCTGCGGGTGGCCGGGCAGGCGGCCGCCGTGGGCGAGACGCTGGCCACCGGCGGGATCGAGGCGGTCATCAGCGAGGTCAGGGCCAACCTCGAGGAGGCCTTCGTGGCCATCGTCTCGCAGCAGGCAGCGGGAAGCGCGGCATGAGCCGGACCGGGCGCCGGCCGGGAGCCCCGGACACCCGCGACAAGATCATGGCCGTCGCCCGCCGGCGGTTCGCCACCCGGGGCTACGAGGCCACCTCGCTGCGCGCCATCGCCGCGGATGCCCAGGTGGACCCCGCGCTGCTGATCCACTACTTCGGGACCAAGGAGGGGCTGTTCGCCGCGGCGACCGGCCTGCCGGCCGGGCTGCCCGAGATGTTCGCCGCGGTCGAGGGCACGCCGCTGCGCGAGTCCGTCGAGTTCCTCGTCCGGTCCTACCTGCAGTTCGTGGACAGCGACCAGAGCCGCAACGCGATCCTGGCCCTGGTCCGCTCCGCCGTCTCCAACGAGAAGGCCGCCACCATGCTCAGGGAGTTCCTGGCCGCCGAGCTGCTGCCGGTCATCGGCCGCCTGACCGAGCACGAGGACGCGCCGCTGCGGGCCAGCCTGGTGGCGGCCCAGCTGATCGGCATCGCCATCCTGCGTCACGTGCTCCGGGTCGATGATGTCGCCAAGGCCAGCCCCGACGAGATCGCCGCCCTGGCCGCGCCGGCGATCGAGCAGTACCTGCAGTAGTTCGGGCGCTCTTGTTCTCGATCTCCCAGGCGTGGTCGAGCACGTGCCAGGCTGAGCGCCGGATGGCGTACCTGGCCGGCCACGCCAGCGCCGCGCTGCTGTGCCCAGGGCGTGCCTGGCGGCGCTGAAGCCTTGGCCCGGTCTCCTGGCGTAGCCGGTGTCAGTGCGTGTTGCCGGTGACCGGCCGGCGAGCGATGAACACATACTCCCGGCTTTCGCCGGTGAAAGGCTCGCGGCCGAACCCGCCGTACAGGGCCTCCAGTTCCAGGCTGGCGACGTCCAGCAGCCCGAGCCACTCGTTCTTGGTGGCCCACCACAGGGAGCTCTTCGCGCCGCTGTCGAGGATGATGTCGATCCGGTTGTCACCCACGGAATACCGGTTCGTGTGCGGAACCGGCTCCTGCTGGTGCCCGCCGTCCAGGCGGGCGGCGATCCGGTGGTCGAACGCGAAGGCGTTCCAGGCGAACCGGCCTCCTGGCCTGAGCGAGGCAGTGACGCGCTCGAAGACGCGCCGCCGGTCCGGCCAGGTCGGAAGGTGCAACAGTGCGCGGAACGGGCAGTAGATCAGCCCCGCCGGCTCACCGAGGGCGAGGTCGCGCATATCTGCCTGGCGCAGGTCGAGCTTGACACCTGCCCTGGCTGCCCGGGCCCGGGCCTGGGCGAGCATCGCCGGGGATGAGTCGATGCCGGTCACCGGCCGGCCGGTCGCCTGCGCGACCGGGATCGCGACCCTGCCGGTGCCAACTGCGAGCTCGACCAGCGGGCCGTCCGCCGCGCACGCGAGATCAACATAGAAAGCGACGTCGGCCGTCATATCAGCCGACCATTCCTCATAGAGATCCGCGAACGCCTCGTCCCAGCTCACCAGTCGATGCTCCCGGCTGCTGATCCTCATGTCGAATGGGTTACCGGCTCCCTTAGCGGCCGGCTGCCGGGGCTGGCGTAGTTTGGCGGGATGCGGATCGAAAGCTACGGCGATCCGGCGATGGAGGAACTGGCCGCCGCGCTGGATTCCGGCGAGCTGTGCCGGCTCTTTGCACGTGCCGCCGGTGGACCGCGTGGTGACGTGTGAGCCAGGAGGGCAGCGAATGGCAGGTCAGAGCCTACGCCGCCGGCATGACGGCAAGCGCGCCTTGGTGGTTCGTGGCGGATGGGAGGGCCACGTGCCCGTTCCCGCGAGCAACCGGTACGCCCAGGTGCTCAAGGAATCGGGCTTCGAGGTGACGGTGTCGGACTCCCTCGACAGCTATCTCGACGAGGCGCAGCTTGCCGCTGCCGACCTGGTGGTGCAGTGCTGGACGATGGGCACGATCAGCAGTCAGCAGGCGGATGGGCTGTCGCGCGCGGTACGTTCCGGGACCGGTTTCGCCGGCTGGCACGGCGGCATTGTCGACGCGTTCCGCGGCGAGCCTGCCTACAGCCTCGTGACGGGCGGCCAGTTCGTGTACCACCCGCGTGGCTTTGTCAGGTACCGGGTGCGGCCGGTGGCAGAGCGGGCGGATCATCCGGTGCTGGCCGGAATCGAGGCGTTCACCATTACCACGGAGCAGTACTACCTGCACGTTGATCCGGGCAACGACGTGCTGGCCGTCGCCGATTTCGTCGCCGATCCCGCCTACCCCGATCTGGCCGGCATCGTCATGCCGGTCACCTGGACCCGCCGCTGGGGTGCGGGCCGGGTGTTCGTGACCGCCATCGGCCACTCGATCGCGGATCTGGAAGTGCCGCAGGTGGATGCGATGATCCGGGCAGGCATGGCATGGGCGGCGCGGTGACCGCGCTGCGGGTCGGTGTCGTGGGCGCCGGCCAGATCAGCGGCGCTTACCTCAGTACGCTGCGGCGGTTGCCCAACGTTGCGGTGGTGGCGGTCTCCGACCTCGATGAGGCGCGCGCCAGGACCGCGGCCGCCGCGACGCCGGGCGCGCGACCGCTGGCCCTCGCCGAACTCCTCGCAGCCGACGACGTCGACCTCGTCCTCAACCTGACGATCCCGGCGGCGCACGCCGAGGTCGCGCATGCAGCGATCGCGGCGGGCAAGCACGTCTACGGCGAAAAACCGCTCGCAGTCACGACCGGGCAGGCACGTGAGGTGCTGGCCGCGGCCGCACGCGCCGGGGTGCGGGTGGGCTGCGCCCCCGACACGGTGCTCGGCACCGGCGTGCAGACAGCACGTGCCTGCCTGGACGCCGGCCAGATCGGCTCGCCGATCGCGGCGACCGCGTTCATGGTCACGCCCGGCCACGAGCGGTGGCATCCGGCCCCGGAGTTCTACTATCTGCCGGGCGGCGGGCCGCTGTTCGACATGGGCCCCTACTATCTCACCGCGCTGGTCACCTTGCTGGGCCCGGTGCGACGCGTGGCCGGCATGGCGGCCACGCCGCGAGCTACCCGCACCATCGGCAGCGGCCCCCGGGCCGGCGCCGAGATCGACGTGACGGTGGCCACGCACGTGACCGGCGTCCTCGAGCACGCCAACGGGGCGCTGTCGACACTGGTGATGAGCTTCGACGTATGGGCCGCGCGGCTGCCGCACATCGAGGTCTACGGCACGGGCGGGTCGCTATCGGTGCCCGATCCCAACGGGTTCGGCGGGGCGGTGCAGATCTTCCGCGCCGGGGCCAGGGACTGGACGCCGGCCGTCGAGGCGGGCGGCTATCGCGGGGCCGCGCGGGGTTACGGCGTCTCGGACCTGGCCAGCGCGCTGACCAGCGGCACCCCGCACCGCGCCAACGGCGAGATCGCCTACCACGTGCTCGACGTGATGGAAACACTCCTCACCGCAGCCGACTCACGTCACGCTGCGGACGTCACGAGCAGCTGCGGCCGGCCGCCGGCTGTCCCCTTCGGCGCGCGCCCGGACGACCCCGGGGCCGGGCCGCGGCCAGCGGCCCGGAGCGCCCGCCACGGGCAGGCACAAGCTGCGCATCATCATTCATAGCGAACTCCGGCCCGGAGTGGCACCTCCGTGACAACGTCCGCGTGCGTCTCGCCGCCGGTCAGGAGGCGTGGCCGAGCACCACCTGCACGGTGCGTTCCTCGGCTCCCCGCACCAGGTTGAGCTCGATAGTGCCGCTGCCTGCCGCCTGGAGCGCGTCGAACAAGTCGTCGATGGTGCGGGCCGGCTGGCCCCCTGCGGCGACGATCAGGTCCCCCGCGGCCAGGCCGGCGCGTGCGGCCGGGCTTTCGTCGGTTACCTCGCGGATGAGCAGGCCCTCGAGGTCGGGAAGGCCGACGGCCCGCCGCATCCGCCGGGCCACGTACCCGGGGGCGATGGCGATGCCGAGCCGCGGCGGGGTGGTGAATTCCCCGCGGCCGAGCGCGTCGATCTTGCCTCGCAATGCCTCGTCGGCGGGCATGGCCAGGTAGAAGCCCTCGCCGAGGCGGTTGGTGTTGATCCCTAGCAGCTGCCCGGCGGCATTCACGATGGGGCCGCCCGAGGAGCCGGGCAGCAGCGGGGCGGTGTGCTCGAGGCTGCCGGTGATACGGCGGCCTCGCGGGCCGCGGAAGGCGCGGTCGATGCCGGAGACGAACCCAAACGTCACCCGCAGTCCGCGCCCGCCAGGGTTGGCCAGCGCGAAGACAGGCGTCCCGATGCTGGCCGGCGCGCCGTCGGCCCACGGCAGCGCGGCAGCCCCGCTGGTGTCGGCTTCGATGACCGCAAGGTCGGCGTCGATATCGCGGGCTGCCACGGTCCCCTCGGCGGTCTGCCCGCCGGCAAAGGTGACCGCTGCCTGGTCGCCGCGCACGTTGTGCGCGTTGGTCAGCACCCGTCCCTCGCCGAGCACAATGCCCGAGCCTGCGCCCCACCGCTGCCCGATGCCCACGACCGACGAGCCAGCGCCCTCGGCCAGCCGCGCGATGTCTTCCTGGATCTGGTCGAGAATCGTCATCACTGCGCCCTTCCAGCTCGCCCAGTAGGTAGTAACTTGCAATCTACTACTAATGCAACTCGTGTCAACGCCGCTACGATCACTTGCATGACCGGACCCGAGCCCGTCCCCTCGCCGCTGGCCGAAGCGCTGGCCAGGGTCGGCGACCGCTGGACGCTGCTGGTTGTGGAGGCGCTGCTGCCCGGGCCGCGCCGGTTCAACGACATCCTCGGCCAGATCCCGGGCATCGCGGCCAACATCCTGTCCGAGCGCCTCAGGCGGCTCGAGCGGGAGGCGCTGCTGGTCGCGCGGCCTTACTCCGACCGGCCGCCACGGGCCGCCTACGAGCTGACCGCTGAGGGCAAGGAACTCGCCGGAGCGCTCCGCCTGCTGGCGCACTGGGGAGCCAGGCGCGCCGACCCGGCCGAGATCCCCCGCCACGCCGAATGCGGCACCCCGGTCGAGGTCCGCTGGTACTGCCCCACCTGCGACCGCCTCCTCGACAGCGAGTCCCCACACCCGGAGCTGCACTACGCATAGCCGGCGACGCCCGGTTCGGGGATGCGTCAGCAGTAGCGGCAGATGCGGTCGGCGGTCTTGGTCACCCTTCGCCGGAAGAGACTGGCCAGCCGTACGGTGCGTTCCCTGCTAGAGGTTCCCAGTGACGAGGCCTGGGCAGAATAGGGGAGATGCGCGCCGCCGGGCGAACGGGAGCCGGGGGCAGGTCACGTCGGCGGCGTGCCCGGGGAGAGGAGATGACGGCGATGCCTCCGATTTCGCGTGGCTTTCACGGCCGCCGTCGCGAAGTGGCTGGCGCTGAGGGCCGGGTGCCGCCTGGCCAGTATGTGACCGGCGACTTCCTTGTCTTGTCGGCGGGCCCTACGCCGCACACCCCGCTGGATCAGTGGACGTTCTCGATCCGGCAGGGCGGCGATGTCCGCAGGGCCTGGAGCTGGCAGGAGATGCGGGCGCTGCCCGCCGAAACTGTTACCGCGGACATCCACTGTGTCACCCGCTGGTCGAAGCTGGACACCCAGTGGGAGGGTGTGCCGGTGGACACCCTGCTGGGCCAGGTGGAGCACGACGCCCGGTATGTCCTTGCCTTCTGCGACGGCGGCTATACCACCAACCTGCCGGCCGGGGACGTCACCGGCGGGCGGGCGTGGGTGGCGTTCGGCTTCGGCGGCAAGCCGCTCGAGCCCGAGCACGGCGGCCCCGCGCGGCTGCTGGTGCCGCACCTGTACTTCTGGAAGAGCGCCAAATGGGTGCGGGGCCTGGAACTGCGAGACGAGGACCAGCCGGGCTTCTGGGAGACCTACGGCTACCACATGTACGGAGACCCATGGAAGGAGCAGCGGTATGCGGGCGACTGAGCGGCCGCGCGGCAGCTTGCCCGACGCGCGCGCTCCATCGGCAACGAGCGGCCGGGCGGCGGCTCGTCCGACGCGCGCGCTCCGCGGAACACTGACCTGGCAGGTCGCCACCGTCGGCCAGCTGATCGACGAGACGCCCGCCGTCCGCACGATCGAGCTGCAGGTGCCGGACTGGGCCGGCCACCGGGCCGGGCAGCACCTAGACGTGCGGCTGACCGCCGAGGACGGCTACACCGCCGAGCGCTCGTACTCGATCGCCTCGGCGCCCGGCGAGCCGGTCGCGATCACGGTCGAGCGGCTGGAGGACGGCGAGGTCTCGCCGTACCTCACCGAGGAGCTGCGCGTCGGCGACGACCTGGAGCTGCGCGGCCCGATCGGCGGCTACTTCGTCTGGGACGGCCAGCACGACATCGGCCCGCTCCTGCTGGTGGCCGGCGGGTCCGGGGTCGTCCCGCTCCGGTCGATCCTGCGCCACCGCCAGCGAACCGGCAGCACCGTGCCCACCCGGCTGCTGTACTCATCGCGCTCGCTGCCCGATGTGATCTACCGCGCCGAGCTTGACCGCGACAACGGCGGGGGCGTGGAAGTGATCTACACGCTGACCCGGGTTCAGCCGCCCGGCTGGACCGGCCACTCGGGCCGGGTCGGCTCCGCGATGCTGGCCGAGGTGGCCTGGCCCGCCGGGCAGGATCCGCTCGCGTTCGTGTGCGGGCCGACCCCTTTCGTCGAGGCCGTGGCGGAGGCGCTGGTCGGGCTCGGCTACCCGCCGCAGCGCGTGAAGACCGAGCGGTTCGGCGCCACGGGAACCGGAGTGGCAGGAGAATCCTGATGGACGCACTGGACGGCAACGCGATCGGCGGTCTGCTGCAAGAGGTCTTCGGTGCCGAGATGACCGCCGCGACCGGCACGTGCGCGAATTGCGGCGCCACAGGCCCGGTGGCGGAGACGGTGGTGTACCTGCGCGCTCCGGGCACCGTGGCCCGCTGCCGCAACTGCTCCAGCGTGCTGATGGTCTTCGTCAAGGTAAGGGACATGTACTGCGTCGACCTGCGCGGCCTGGCCACGCTGGCCAGCTCGCCCTGAGGCTGCTTTTCCAAGGGCCCGCGCGCCTGTCCACAGGCCGGCTGCCCGGGCTGCCGTGCTTGTACATGATCACGACCTCACGCCGGGTAACCCCGTCACGGGCACGCAGCGGCTGGGTGTCGCGGGTTCGCGAGCGGGTAGGCCCTAGGCACCAGGGCTGGATCCGGCAGTACAGGCACGATCCAGCGGGCGATGCCATGAGGCGGGTTTGCCGAGGCCGGCAGCTGATCTTCGGCCCGGCTGCGCGGTGCGGAAGTCTCTGGCTCCGTCTATGACCGCCTGCTCCGGCATCGACCATCAAACCAAACCGAACCAACCAGGGAGACCCACATGGCTGGCATGACCGAAAGCTCAGCGGGCGCCACGGCGATCCGGCCGTTCACGGTCCCGGTCATCCCCGATGCGGAACTCGAGGACCTGCGTGCGCGCATCAGGGCCGCCCGCTGGCCCGACCCAGAGCTTGTCGCCGACCACTCGCAGGGCGTGCAGCTGGCGGTGATTCAGGAACTCGCGCGCTACTGGGCGACAGAGTACGACTGGCGCAGGTTCGAGGGGAAACTGAGCGCCCTGCCGCACTTCATGACCGAGATCGACGGGCTGGACATCCATTTCATCCACGTCCGCTCGCCGCACGAGAACGCGTTGCCGGTCATCATCACGCACGGGTGGCCCGGCTCGGTCATCGAGATGCTGAAGATCATCGACCCGCTTACCAACCCCACCGCCCACGGCGCGAGCGCATCGGACGCTTTCGACGTGGTGATCCCGTCGATGCCGGGCTACGGGTACTCCGGCAAGCCGCGCGACACCGGGTGGGGCCCTACCCGCATGGCACGTGCCTGGGCCGAGCTGATGAAGCGCCTCGGCTACACGCTGTACGTGGCGCAAGGCGGCGACTGGGGCGCGATCGTCACGGACGTGATGGCCTCCCAGGCACCCCCCGGACTGATCGGCATGCACACCAACATGCCCGGCGTTGTTCCCGCCGATGTTTCAACGGCGCTAGCGCGAAACGTCCTGGGGGCCGGCGGCCCGCCGCCATCCGGCCTGTCCGCTGAGGAAAGCCGCACCTACGAGCAGCTGAACACCTTCTTTACGAAAGGCGCCGGCTACGGAGTGGAAATGGGGACGCAGCCGCAGACCCTCTACGGCATAGCGGACTCGCCGGTCGGCCTAGCCGCCTGGATGATCAACCACGACGCGGCCAGCTACCAGGACATCGCCGACGCCTTCGCGGGGCACCCCGTCGGCAACCTGACCAGGGACGAGGTCCTCGACAACGTCACGTTCTACTGGTTCACGAACACGGGGGTTTCCTCCGCACGCCTGTACTGGGAGAACACGGTCGGCTTCTTCGACGCCAAGAACGTGTCCATCCCGGCGGCCGTGAGCGTCTTCCCGCACGAGATCTACAGGGCCCCGCGCAGCTGGGCCGAGCGGGCCTACCCCAATCTCATCTACTTCAACGAGGTTGACAAGGGCAACCACTTCGCCGCCTGGCAGGAGCCGACGCTGTTCACCTCCGAGGTCCGCGCCGCGTTCCGGTCACTGCGCTAGCGAGACACCGACGGGCGGCGCGCGCCAGTTGCGCGCCGCCCGCACCGTTGAGGCACCGGCCAGGGCCGGTGCCAGGACATCGAGCTAATGAGAGGGCATTGTCATGGGAGCACACTGGCGCGTGCCGGCCGGGCTGCACGTGGCCTCGGCCCGGCTGCCCGTTGCGGGTGAGCTGCCGTCGTTGGACGGCGCGACCGGGTGGCTCAATTCGGAGCCGCTGACACCCGCCGGGCTGCGCGGGAAGGTGCCGGTGGTGGGCTTCTGGACCTATACCTGCATCAACTGGCTGCGCCAGCTTCCCTATCTCCGCGCCTGGGCCGGGAAATACTCCGCCCACGGGCTGGTGGTGATCGGCGTGCACACACCGGAGTTCTCATTCGAGCACAACCCGGATAACGTCCGCCGGGCCGTGCAGGAGATGGGGATCACTTACCCGGTCGCCACCGATAACCGCTATGCGGTATGGCAGGCCTTTGGCAATCACTACTGGCCCGCGCTCTACTTCGCCGACGCGCAGGGGCGTATCCGGCATCACCACTTCGGCGAGGGCGAATACGGCCAGTCGGAAATGGTGATCCAGCAGCTGCTGGCCGAGGCCGGACATGGCGGCGGTACGGACCTGGTCTCGGTCGCGGCCCGTGGCCTGGAAGCCCCGGCCGACTGGGCCAGCCTGCGATCACCGGAAAACTACACCGGCTATGAGCGCACCGAGAACTTCGCCTCCCCCGGCGGCCCGGTGCGGGACAAGCCGCACGCCTATGCCGTCCCGGCGCGGCTGGGGCTCAACCAGTGGGCCCTGTCGGGAAACTGGACCATGGAGGAAGAGGCGACCACGCTTAACGCGGCGAACGGGCAGATCGCCTGCCGCTTCCACGCCCGCGACCTCAACCTGGTCATGGGACCGGCAGCACCAGCAACCCCGGTGCGGTTCCGCACCGTGCTCGACGGTCAGCCGCCCGGCGAGGGCCACGGGGCCGACGTCGACGGCGACGGCGACGGCACTCTCGCGCAGCAGCGGGTGTACCAGCTCATCCGCCAGCCCGGCCCGGTCGCCGACCGCACCTTCGAGATCACCTTCCTCGATCCAGGCGCCCAGGCCTATTGCTTCACCTTCGGCTAGACCGGAGCGATCGACGGAGGCGATCGCCGATCTTCGGCGGCGGATCGCGGCGGGGCGGCCGCCCGAGCGGGAGCCTGTGGGTGATCAGTCACAGGGCGTGCAGCTCGCGCGGTGCAGGACCTCGCGATCGTCTCGCACGGCTGGCCGGGCTCGATCATCGAGCAGCTGAAGACACTTCGCCGCCTGGGAGCAACCGCAACTGTTTTCCGAAGAGCTGCGCGCGGCGTTCCGCACACTGCGCTGAAGGAAGCGCCAGGCCTGAGCGCGGACAGCCGCGCAACCACGGCGGAACAGCAAGCTATCTGCGAGGCAGCTGTCCGGGGTCGTTCTCGGTCTCGCGGCGGAGCCGTCCCGCCCGCAACCGCCTGAAGTATGCAGGCCGGCATGGCGGGAAGGCTGGATACTGGTGTTGCGTTAGGGCTGGCAGACGATAAGCATCGGACTGAAGCGGAGGTTGGTCATGGCGCAGCCGTACGATTCCGCACCGAAGTTCCAGGAGTACGCGCACCCTGAGATGCTCGTCAGCACCGACTGGCTGGCCGGGCACCTGGGCGACCCCGGCCTTGCCGTCGCCGAGTCCGACGAGGACCTGCTGCTCTACGAGACCGGCCATATCCCCGGCGCGGTGAAGCTCGACTGGCACACCGAGCTCAACGACCCGGTGACCCGCGACTACGTGGACGGCCCGGGCTTCGCCCGGCTCATGGAGGAGAAGGGGATCGGCCGGGATACCACGCTGGTCCTCTACGGCGACCGCAACAACTGGTGGGCGGCGTACGCGCTGTGGGTGTGCACCCTGTTCGGCCACCCGGACCTGCGCCTGCTCGACGGCGGCCGGGCCAAGTGGATCGCCGAGGGCCGGCCGCTGACCACCGAGGTGGCGCGCCGGCCCCGGTCCAGCTACCCGGTGGTCGAGCGCGACGACACCGCCGTCCGGGCGTTCCGGGACCAGGTCCTGGCCCACCTCGGCTCGCCCCTGATCGACGTGCGGTCCAACGGCGAGTACACCGGCGAGCTGCTGCACATGCCGGACTACCCGCAGGAAGGCGCGGTGCGGGGCGGCCATATCCCCGGCGCCAGGAACGTCCCCTGGTCGCGCGCTGCCGCGGAGGACGCCACGTTCCGGCCCCGCACGGAGCTTGAGGCGATCTACGCCGATGAGGCCGGGCTGCGCCCCGATGATGACGTCGTGGTCTACTGCCGGATCGGCGAGCGGTCCAGCCACACCTGGTTCGTGCTGCACCACCTGCTGGGCTACCCGAACGTGCGCAACTACGACGGGTCGTGGACCGAGTGGGGGAACTCGGTGCGGGTGCCCATCCACAAGGGCGAGGCGCCGTGACCGCGGGCACCGGCACCCTCCACCCGCGGCTGCAGGAGATCGCGGACGATTTCGCCGCGATGCCCGACTCCGAGCGGCTGCAGCTCCTGCTGGAGTTCTCCGAGGAGCTGCCGCCGCTGCCAGCCCGGTACGCCGAGCACCGGGACCTGCTCGAGCAGGTCCCGGAGTGCCAGTCGCCGCTGTTCCTGGCCGTCGAGGTGGACCCCGGCGGCACCGTGCACCTCTTCTTCGACGCGGCGAGGGAGGCGCCGACCACCCGCGGGTTCGCCGGGATCCTGCACGCCGGGCTCGACGGGCTCAGCGCGGACGAGGTGCTGGACACGCCGGGGGAGTTCCCGAGCCGGCTCGGCCTGCAGGACCTGGTGAGCCCGCTGCGGATGCGGGGCATGGCCGCGATGCTCGCAAGGATCAAGCGCCAGGTGCGTGACCAGCGGGGCTGACCCCGATGCCATCCTGCCTTTCCCGATCGATCCGGTCTCTTTGACCGCCGGACACCGCCGGGCAAGGATCCGTTCATAGCCTGCCTTTACGGTCATCAGCCATGGAAACCCCATACGGTGAGATACCGGAGAAGCTCGTCAAGGACATGACCGTGCAGGAGATGCACGACTACCTGAAGGCGCGGTACCGCCGGCGGTCCGTGCTCAAGGGCGCCGGAGTGCTGGGCCTGGCCGCCGCCGCGGGCCCGCTGTTCTGGCGCCAGTCACCGGCTGCCGCGTCCACCGCCTCCGCGCCGCAGTGGATCGCCTACGGTGCCGATCCCACCAGGGAGATCTACGTGTCGTGGTCGGCCGGCACGGCCGACGGCACCGTCCCCTCGGTGCCCGCTCCGCAGGTGCGCTGGGGCCTGGACGGCGGCTACGGGCGGGTCGAGCATGCCGCGTTCTCCGGCACGGTCCCGGTGCCGGCGATCAGCGGGGAGCCGGCCGAGAACACCGTGTACAGCAGCGCGCTGCTGACGAACCTGTTCCCCAACACCAGGTACCACTACTCGGTGAGCAACGACGGGGTTACCTGGAGCCCGGATGTCACCTTCACCACCGCCGCCCCCGGCCTGACCGACTTCCGCTTCACCATGGTCGGGGACGAGGCCACCAGCGACGAGACCACGCTCCCGGTTGCCCAGGTGATCGCCGCGCTGAAGCCGCGGTTCAACGTGGTGGTCGGCGACCTCAGCTACGCGGGCGACGGGTCGGGGTACTACACCAACGGCGTGCCGACCGGGGCCAGCGACTTCAGCCCGGCCAACTGGGACGCCTACCTGGGCATCGTCGGCCCGGTCGCCGCGCAGTCGATCCCGTGGCAGGTCGGGGTCGGCAACCACGAGATGGAACCGCTCGCCAACTTCGGCTACGTCGGGTTCACCACCAGGTTCCCGCAGGCGTACGCCCCGCAGTCGGTCACCGGCTCCCCGGTGGTCAAGGCGTTCAGCTACGGCAACGTGGCCGTCATCCAGCTTGACGGCAACGACCTGTCGGCCGAGCTGTCCGACAACAACGGCTACACCGAGGGCAAGCAGACGGCCTGGCTGACCGAGCAGCTCGCGCGCTTCCGGGCACCGTTCTCGGGGATCGACTTCATCATCGTCGGCTTCCACAACTGCGTGTTCAGCAGCAACACCACGCACGGCTCGGACGGCGGGATCCGCGACGTGTGGCAGAGCCTGTTCGACCGTTACCAGGTCGACCTGGTGGTCAGCGGCCACGTCCACGCCTACGAGCGCAGCTACCCGATCCGCGGCGGCGACGTCACCAAGGCGGTGCCATCCGGCGGCACCGTCAACCCGGCCTCCGACGGCACCACGTACATCTGCGCGGGCGGCGGCGGCCAGGACCTGTACACCGGCTGGTACGGGCCGGTCGGCGGCGGCGACCCGGCCAACGCGTCCGGCCCGCCGCTGATCTGGGAGTGGACCGGCACCGACACCGCCGACGGCGGCACCGGCAC
>JASHPR010000291.1 GCA_030038015.1 Streptosporangiaceae bacterium | reverse complement strand
CTCAGGCAGATGCCCGCCGAGGGCCTCGACGAGACGCTGCGTGCCATCGCGGCCCGGCTGCGCGAGCGCGCGGCCGCGGTGATCGCCGCCAACACGGCCGATGTCCGGGCGGCCGAGGACGAGGGGCTGGCCAGGGCCTTCGTGGACCGGCTCACGCTCGATGAGGGCCGGATAGACGCCATCGCGGATCAGCTGCGGGTGCTGGCCGGGGTCGCTTCCCAGCCTGCCCGGATCCGCGTCCGTGACCTGCCGGACGGCCTTGAGCTGCAGGAATGGCACCGCCCGGTCGGCGTCATCGGGGCCAACTTCGAGGCCCGCCCGAATGTCGTCGTGGACATCGCCTCGCAGCTGATCAAGTCGCGCAACGCGGGCGTGCTGCGCACCGGCTCCAGCGCCATCAGGTCAGCCAGCGTGCTGGTCGACGACGTCGTCGGCCCCGCGATGGCCGGCGCGGGGCTGGACCCGGCCGCGATCCAGCTGCTGCGCGCGCCCGGCCGCGAGACCGCGTTCGCGCTCGTCCGTGAGCCGGCCCTGATCCCGCTCGTCATCCTCCGCGGCAGCGGGGAGAGCACCCGTGCGCTGGCCCGCGAGGCGGCGCTGCACGGGGTGCGGACGCTGGCGCACGCCGACGGCGGCGCGGTGATCTACCTCGACGGGTCGGCTGACCGGGCGCTGGCGCTGCAGCTGATCGAGCGCAGCCTGGACCGTCTCGGCGTCTGCAACCGGCTGAACCTGCTGCTCGTCCAGCAGGAGATCTGGGATGCCATGGTCCCGCTGGTGACCGAGCTGGCGGGCCGGCTCGGCGTCGCCGTGTCGCTGCCGCCCCACCAGCACCCGCTCGGCCGCGAGTGGGCCCTGGTGCCCGGCTCGGAGGCCACGATCACGGTGCACCCGGCGGCGGGTGCCGCGGACGCGGCCGCGATCGCCAACCAGGAGACGTCCGGGCTGGCCGCCAGCATCGTGGCCACCGACGCCGCGGCGGCGGGACGCTTCCTCGACGCCTATGCGGGGACCGGTGCCTTCTGGAACGCGTCGCCGCGCCTGCTGGACGGGTTCAGGCTGCTCTCGGTGCCGGAGACCGGGATCAACATCGACGCCGTGCCCGGGCCGCGCGGCCCGGTGACGTTCCGGGACCTGTACCTGCGCCAGTACGTGGTCGTCCCCGGCGGCGCGGCCTAGCCGGGGCCTAGCCGGGGTAGACGACGAGCGACTCGCGGTGCACGGCGTGGATGCCGCGGACCACCCTGCGTGCCGCCGCCCCCGTGGGCACCTGCCCGTGCAGGAAGCCCCGGTCGAGGAGGAACGCGGTGCACAGGCCCGGCTGTGCCAGCAGCAGCGCGTCGGACAGGTCGGTAACCCGTTCCGCGGAGAACGCAGCGAGCTGGGCGAACGCCTCCTGGCTGGCCCGCGAGGCACCCTCGGACAGCTCCCGGCAGTCCTTGTAGGCGTCCGGGTCGAGCAGGGACCCCGCGCCGCCGGCCTCCGCTGGCTCGCCGGCGGCGGCCGTCCCGCCGTACCTCAGCCGCAGCAGTATCGAGATCGCGCAGGCGACCTGGTGCGGCGACAGCGCCCGCAGCAGGCGCAGCACGCTCGCGGGCAGGGCCACCGAGCCGCGGCCGATCAGGCGTTCCGGATGACGCACGTCGACCAGCTCCACGACGGAGCCAGCGGTGAACTCGCCGTCGACCCGCTTGACGCCGGACAGGAACAGCGTGCTGCCGGTGCGGAGGCTTACCTCGGCGTCGCGGTTGACGTGGACCGATCCCTCCGAGTACGCGATGCCGCCGATCCACCGCTTCGACGGCTCGAGCCGGGCGTCACGGCCCCGGACCACGGTCCCGACACGGGCCCGCGGATTGAGGCTCCTGGCCACGACATCGGGCTCCCTGGCCGAGCCGATGACGCACTCCACGCCGCAGCAGGCGGCCCTCGCGGCCGCGCCGAGCTTGGAGCCCATGCCGCCCCGGCCGGACCCGCCGCCGGTCACCCGCACGGCCCGGGCCTCCTCCGGGGTGAGCCGGAAGATCCGGTCGCTGAGCGAGGAATCACGGTAGGCGGCCCGGACATCGGTGAGGAACAGCAGCCGGGATGCCTCGGCGGCCACCGCGACCGCCACGGCCACCTGGTCGTTGTCGAGGGCGGACAGGGGGTCGGTCGCGTCGTTGCCGTTCACGACCGGCAGCAGGCCGCGGCCGGTCGCCTCCCGCAGCAGGTGGCCAAGGTCGGCCATGGCCCGGGCGGATGCCAGGTCACTCCGGGACACCAGGATCTGGCAGACCTCGACCCCGACCGCGGCGGCCAGCTGCCGGTACAGCGCCATCAGCGCGGGCTGGCCCACCGCGGCGGGCATCGCGGTGGCCACGGCCTGCGGCCCGGCCCCGCGGATGTCGTGCTGGCGCAAGATCTCCCGCAGCGACGCAGCGAGCCGGTCCTGGCCGGCGCCGGAGATCCCGGCGGCCGGGCCGCCGCCGCCCGCCGATGCCTCGTGCAGCGAGGAACGCACCGACTGGACGAGCGCCTGCAGCGCGGGGGCCGCCCCGGCGGTCGGCCCCTCGAAGGCCAGCAGCCCCCGCCCGAGCCGGGCCGCGCCCGAGGTGACGAGGATGATCTCGTGACCGGCCCGCTGGGCCGCGGCGATCTGGCTGACCAGGCCGGCCATGACGTCGAGGGCGAGCCCGTCGCGGCTGGCGATGGAGCTCGACCCGAGCTTGATTACCTGCCTGGTCACAGGCACCCACGACGGCGCGCTGGGGCGGGCGCAGCGCGGCACCACGGTCGGACGCAAATGATCATTTCAGACACCGTCATGGCCCCGTCGCACCAGGACTCGCGTAGCCGCAGGCAGCAGGGCTGCGTCCCACTCTAGCCGGGCGCGGGCCCACCCGGGTGGAGCCATCCGCCGCCGGGGCAGGACGGACGGCGGAGGGAGGTGATCACGGCCACCGGGCCGGTGCTGCGGGGCGCGCGCGGCGGGCGGAGATCGGGACTTCCGGCACTGGAAAACGCGATCCGGGCGGGCGATCGTGGCAGTCAGTACCGGAGAAGAGGTCCACGATGAGGCTGCTGCGCAAGCTCAGGGGCCTGGCCGGCCTGGCGCTCGCGGCGGCCCTGGCGGCCTGCGGGTCGTCGGCGCTGTACGGCGTGCCCGGCGCCGAGGCACCGCCCCCGTCGGCGCCCGCCACGCCCTACAACGTGTCCCGGCTCCTCTACCCGGCGACCGGGAAGTTCCTGGGCGTGGAGGCTTCCGGGGCGCCGGACTCGCTCGCGCCGGTGCGGACCTTCGCGGCCGCCGCCGGCGCCCGGCCGAACCTGATCGGCGAGTACATGTCCTGGAACGACCTGATGGACACCCAGGCGGCGATCAACGCATGGTCGTACGGGGCGGTGTACTACGTGGTCTGGGAGCCTTACCACACCACCGTCGCCGCGATCGCCGACGGCCGCAGCGACGGCTACATCACCAAGTTCGCGCGGCAGGTGCGCTCGCTGAACCTGCCGGTCGCGATCAGCTTCGGGCACGAGTTCAACGGCTTCTGGTACCCGTGGGGCACCACCAGCGGGACCACCGCCGCCCAGTTCGTGGCGGCCTGGCGGCTGATCCACCGGCTGTTCGCCGCGGCCGGCGCCAAGAACGTGATCTGGGTGTGGAACCCCAACGACATCTCCGCGGAGCCGCAGCTTGACCTCGCCGCCTACTACCCGGGAGACGCGTACGTCAACTGGGTCGGCATCACCGGGTACTTCTCCGCCACCGGCCCGGACACGTTCGACAGCCTGTACGACCCGACCATGCAGGAAATCAGGGGGTTCACCGACAAGCCGTTCTTCATCGCCGAGACCTCGGTGCAGAGCGGCCCGGATGCGGTCACGGCCGCCCAGAGCCTGGTGAGCGGGGTGCGGCAGCAGCCCGACGTGCTCGGCTTCGTCTGGTTCGACTACGAGAAGGCCGGCGTCGACTGGCGGCTGGAGACCCGGCCGGACGTGCGGGCGGCCATCGCCGCCGGGCTGGCCGGGCTCCGGCTGGTCAACGTCGCGCGGCCGTGAGCCCGCCGCTCGCTACGATGCGCTCATGACACCGCCCGGGCCGGAGACCGTCGCCGAGGTGCACCTCCGGCTGCGCGCCGGGCAGGGCAGGTTCATCCCCAAGCCGGTGCTCCCGGTCATCGACGAGGTCGTCGCCACTGTCCTGTCGCAGCACACCTCGGACACGAACTCCGGGCGCGCGTTCGCCCGGCTGAAGAAGGCCTTCCCCAGCTGGGAGCAGGTCACGGACGCGCCCACGGAAGAGGTGGCCGACGCCATCCGCTGCGGCGGGATCGCGGGCCAGAAGGCGCGGCGCATCCAGCAGATCCTCGCGGCCATCGAGGAGCGGGAGGGCCGCATCAGCCTCGACCGCCTGCATGATCTCGACGACGCGGCCGCGGAGCGGTACCTGGAATCGCTGCCCGGCGTCGGCCCGAAGACGGCCGCGTGCGTGCTCACCTTCGCCCTCGGGCGGGCCGCGTTCCCCGTCGACACGCACGTCCATCGTGTCGCCACCAGGCTCGGGTGGCTCCCGCCGCACACGACCGCCGACCGGGCACACCGGCTCCTCGCCGCGTGCGTGCCGCCCGGCATCCGCTACGACCTGCATGTCGCGATGGTCACCCACGGGCGCACGGTCTGCCGGGCGCAGCGGCCGCGCTGCGACCGGTGCGTGCTGCGCGACCTGTGCGCCTTCGGTTCCCGGCCGCAGGCTGCCGGGCCGGGGCCAGGTCAGCTGCTGTCCCAGGCCAGCCGGTAGCCCACCGACGGGTCGCTCTGCAGGAATCTCCCGTCCTCGTCGCCGAGCTTGCGCCTGATCCGGTAGGCGTAGACCTTCAGGTAGTTCACCTCGCCGGCGTAGCCGGGGCCCCAGACGTTCTCCAGGATCATCCGCCGCGTGCACACCTTGCCGGCGTGCCGGGCGAGGAAGGCCAGGAACTCGAATTCCCTCGCCGTCAGCTCCACCTCCCGGCCGCCGAACACGGCCTGGCAGTGCACCAGATCGAGATGCAGCGGACCCACGCTGAGCTCGGCCGGGCCCGTTCCGCCGCTCGCGCTCGCGTGGTGCCTGAGCGCGACATTCAGCCGCGCGCTGAGCTCGCGCATGCCGAACGGCTTGGTGATGTAGTCGTCCGCGCCGCCCTCGAGGGCCTCGACCTTGCGGTCCTCCGTGCTGTCCGCCGACAGCACGACGATCGGCACGTCACTCCACGTCCTGACCCGCTTGCAGACCTCCATGCCGTCCAGGTCAGGAAGGCCGAGGTCGAGCACGATCACGTCGGGCCGGCCGATCGCCGCGTCCGCCAGCCCCTCCCCGCCCGTCTCCGCGATCCGCACCTCGTGCCCGAGCGCGGTCAGCCCGACGCTGCAGACGTTCAGCAGGTCGGGATCGTCGTCAACGATGAGGACCCGTGGCAAGGTGCCTCTCCTCGGTGGCTGCGGGCAGCGCCTCCGGCGGGGCCGCGGCCGGCAGCGTGAAGCAGAACCGCGCGCCGCCCCCGGGCGCGCCCTCGACCCAGATGCGCCGGCCGTGCGCCTCCACGAAGGTCCGGGCGATGGTCAGGCCGAGGCCGGCGCCCGCGTCGGCGTCCCTGCGGGCCAGCATGCCGAACACCTCGTCGCGCCGGTCCGGGCTCACCCCCGGCCCGGCGTCGGCGACCGACACCAGCACGCCCTCGGGCGGCCAGGGCATCGCCGTGACGGTGATCGGCGTTCCCTTCGGGGCGTGCCTGATCGCGTTCTCCAGCAGGTTGGTCAGCACCCGGGCGATCAGCGTCCGGTCCACGTCAACCGGCGGCAGCTCCCCGGGCAGGTCCAGGCGCAGCTCATGGCCGCGCAGGGCCGGGGCCAGGTCGCCGGCCACGCCGGCCACGAGCTCGGGCAGCGAGGCGGGCACGCGGCGCGGCTGCAGCACACCCGCCTGGATCCGGCTCATGTCGAGCAGGTTCGCCGTGAGGTCGGCCAGCCGGTCGGCCTGCCCGTCGATGAGCCGCACCAGGCTCTGCCGCGCCTCCGGCCTGATGTCGAGATCGTCATCGGCGAGCGTGGACGAGGACGCCTTGATCCGCGCCAGCGGGGCCCGCAGGTCGTGGGAAACGGCCGCGACCAGCGTCTTGGCGAGCCGGGCCATCTCCTCGGTCAGCCTGGTCCGCAGCGCCTGCTCGCGAAGCTGGGCGCGCTCAACGGCCAGCGCGATCTGGTTGGCGAACAGGGTCAGCGGCTCGCGTTCCGGCCCGGCCGCCGACTCCGCGGACAGCACCAGCAGGCCGACCGGCCGGCCGGCCGCCGTGAGCGCGTGCACCACGACGTCGCCGCGCACGTCCGGCAGCGCCCCGAGATGGCCCAGTTCGCCCGGGGACGGCAGCACCCGGCGGACCTGCTCGCTGCTCAGCGGCTCGCCGGCCGAGGCGGCGATCCCCAGCCTGCCGTCCCGCGGCAGCAGCAGCGCCACCTGGCGGGCGCCGAAGACGTCGGCGACGATCGTCACCACCGCCGTCAGCAGCTCGGCCAGCGGCCTTTCCTCCAGCAGCAGCCCGGACAGCTCGAACAGCTCCCGCAGCTGCATGCCCTGGCGGCGTTCCTTCGCCCGTGCGGCGTTCAGCCCGGCGACGACCCGCGCCACCGGCAGCATCACCGCGACGTAGACGCCGAGCGCCGCCCAGTTCTCCGGCCGGCCCACCCACAGCGTCAGGTACGGCGGGATGAACAAGAAGTCATAGACCAGGAAGCCGGCGATCACGCTCAGCACCCCGGCTCCGAAACCGCCGATCACGACGCCGATGACAACCGGGATAACCAGGACAAGTGCCGTGGTCGCGATCGACAGGCTTGACCGCAGCGGGATCATCGCGCTGGTCAGCACCGCCATGCTGACCAGCGCCGCGACGGTCCCGGTCACGGTTCGCTTCATCGTGCTACGGGCAGGATATTGCGTCAGAGCAGGCTCCGCGCGCCCAGCGCATCCAGCGCATCCAGCGCATCCCGGGTATCTGGCATGTCCCGCGCAGCGGGAGCATCCCGCGTGTCCAGCGCATCCGGCCCGTCCAGCGCATCATGCTCTGCCAGGCTGAGCATGCCCTGCCCGGCTGGGGCCGGGGTGCCGCGCGCCGCCAGGCGGGGCGCTGCGGCACCGTCACAGGCGGTACCGTCACCGGCGGGCTCCAGCTCATAACGCGGGTTCCACAGGACCAGGCGGTCATCCCGGGTAGCCACCGTCCCCTCGGCGGAGCAGCCCCGGCCCGGCTTCATGCCAGGCAGCTCCACCCGGCCGAGGAAGATCAGGTCGAGCTCGCCGCTGCCGTCGGCGAGCGCACAGCGGCAGGCCGGGCAGCCGCGCAGGGCCATGGCGGTAATCCTGCGGATGACGCCCCTGACGGCGACGCGTTCCTGTGGCCGCACCTCTGCGATCGGGCGGAGCGCCCGCCCGGACTGCTTGGTCATGGCACCCTCGCAAGAGCCTCATTGAGCTGGAGCACGTTGAGGTAAGCCGATCCAAGGAACCCGAACTGCGGCTGGCGGATCTGGGCCGCCACCAGCTGCCGGACGGTCGCAACGGGCAGGCCGCGCGCTTTGGCGACGGCGTTGACCTGCGCATACGCGTCCGCCGGGGAGATGTCGGGGTCCACGCCGCTGCCGGAGGTGGTGACCAGGTCGGGGGTCGGGGTGATCCCTTCCTTGCGCAGCAGCGCGATCTGCGCCGCCACGTCCTTGACCAGCACCGCCGACCGCGGGCCGAGGTTGGTTCCGCCGGTGGCCATCGGGTCGTCGGCATCCGGCCTGCCGACGAACCACCGCGGGCTCGTCCAGTGCTGGCCGACCAGCGTGGAGCCGTCCGCCGTCAGCGACCCGTTCGCCTGGCGCGGGAAGAACACCTGGCCGATGGCCGTCTCGGCGAGCGGGTAGGCCAGGCCGAGCAGGACGAAGAAGATGGCCGACGCGACGGCCGCGCGGCGCAGGTTCGCGAGCATCAGTACGCTCCGGTCGCGGTGAGGATCAGGTCGATGATCTTGATGAAGATGAACGGGGCGATGATCCCGCCGACGCCGTAGATGAAGACGTTCCGCCGCAGGATCGCCGCGGCGCCGGACGGGCGGAACCGGACGCCCCGCAGCGCGAGCGGGATCAGCGCGACGATGACCAGCGCGTTGAAGATCACCGCCGACAGCACCGCGGACTGCGGGCTGTGCAGCCCCATGATGTTGAGCGCCTTCAGCTGCGGGTAGGTCACCGCGTACATGGCCGGGATGATGGCGAAGTACTTGGCCACGTCGTTGGCGATGGAGAAGGTGGTGAGCGCGCCCCGGGTGATCAGCAGCTGCTTGCCGATCTGCACGATGTCGATCAGCTTGGTCGGGCTGGAGTCCAGGTCCACCATGTTGCCGGCTTCCTTGGCGGCGGTGGTGCCGGTGTTCATGGCCACGCCCACGTCGGCCTGGGCCAGCGCGGGAGCGTCGTTGGTGCCGTCGCCGGTCATGGCGACCAGCTTCCCGCCGGCCTGCTCGGCCTTGATCAGGTTCATCTTCGCCTCGGGCGTGGCCTCGGCCAGGTAGTCATCGACGCCGGCCTCCTGCGCGATGGCGGCCGCGGTCAGCGGGTTGTCACCGGTGATCATCACGGTGCGGATCCCTGCGGCGCGCAGGTCCGCGAACCGCTCGCGGATGCCCTGCTTGACGACGTCCTTGAGCTCGATGACGCCGAGCAGGCCGGGGCCGTCGGCGACGGCCAGGGGGGTCGCTCCCGACCGGGCGATCCGGTCGGCGATGCGGTCAAGCTCGGCCGGCGCCGCGCCGCCCTGCTCGGTAACCCAGCGGCGGACCGCGTCGACGGCCCCCTTGCGGACCTGCCGCCCGTCGCAATCGAGCCCCGACATCCGGGTCTGCGCGCTGAATGGGATGAACACGTGCCCGTCGCCCAGGTCGCGCTGCCTGATGCCGAACCGCTCCTTGGCCAGCACCACGATCGAGCGGCCTTCCGGGGTCTCGTCGGACAGCGAGGCAAGCTGGGCCGCGCTTGCCAGGTCCATCTCGCTGTGCCCGTTGACCGGGCAGAAAGCCGAGGCCATGCGGTTGCCCAGGGTGATCGTCCCGGTCTTGTCCAGCAGCAGCGTCTGCACGTCACCGGCCGCCTCCACCGCCCGGCCCGACATCGCCAGCACGTTGCGCTGCACCAGCCGGTCCATCCCGGCGATCCCGATGGCCGACAGCAGCGCGCCGATCGTGGTGGGGATCAGGCAGACCAGCAGGGCGACCAGCACGACCACCGAGACGGTGCCGTGGGCGAAGATGCTGTATGGCTGCAAGGTCACTACGACGGGCACGAACACGATGGTCAGCGCCGCGAGCAGGATCGTGAGCGCGATCTCGTTCGGCGTCTTCTGCCGGCTGGCGCCTTCGACCAGGCTGATCATCCGGTCCAGGAAGGTGTGGCCGCGCTCGGCGGTGATGCGCACCACCACGCGATCCGACAGAACCTTGGTTCCCCCGGTGACCGCGGAACGGTCGCCGCCGGACTCCCGGATCACCGGCGCGGACTCGCCGGTGATGGCTGACTCGTCGATCGACGCGAGGCCCTCGATGATCTCGCCGTCCGACGGGATGACGTCGCCGGCCTCACACACCACCAGATCGCCCTTGGCCAGGGCGGCCGCGGCGACGGTTTCCCCGCCGCCGGGGCCCAGCCTGCGAGCCTGGGTGTCGGACCGCATCCTGCGCAGCGCGTCCGCCTGCGCCTTGCCGCGTCCCTCGGCCACCGCCTCGGCGAAGTTGGCGAACAGCACGGTCAGCGCCAGCCACACGGTGACGGACCAGACGAAGACGCTCGGGTGCGCGACCGACTCGATCAGCGTGATGACCGTGCCGGCCAGCACCACGAACATGACCGGGTTGCGCACCTGGACCCTGGGGTCGAGCTTGCGGAACGCGTCCACGGCGGCGTGGGCCAGGATCTCGCGGTCGAAGAGGCCGCGGCCGCGGTGCGGGCCGCCGGCCGGCGGTGCCGCGGGCACGCTGGGCCGGCCTGGTGCCGGCCGGCGGATGCTGTCAAGGACGGACATGCGAGGCGACCTCCGGTGGGGTGGCTGACGGCGGTGTCATGGCTTGTCCTGGCGGACGACAAGGACCGGGCAGCGCGCCTCGCGCATGATCTGGTGGCTGATGCTGCCCAGCAGCAGGATGCTGATGGCCCGCCGGGGTCGCCGGGTCAGGATGATCACGTCCGCGCGCCACTCGCTGGCCGCCCCGGTGATCGCCCGGGCGATCAGTGACCGCTGCGCGTCGACGACGATCCCGCTGGCCCGGCAGCCGCAGCTCCAGGCCCCGGTGAGTGCCTGGTCGATCACGCCGGTCGCCTCGGCGGCGGACTCGGCGTAGAACCGGCCGCAGCCGCAGCCCGGCGGATCGAAGGCCCGGACGTGCACGACCCGGAGTTCTCCCCCGACCGCGCAGCTGACCCGCGCGGCGAGCGCGACCCCGCGGGCCGCGTGGCCGGACGCGTCGACCGGGACGAGGATCCGCCGCAGCGAGCCCCCGCCGCCCCCGGCCAGGACGGCCAGGCTGGCCTTGGGGCTGCCCCGCAAGCCGGTGGTACCGGGCATCAGAAGAACCTCCCGTGCGACAGCTGCTCGACGATCGGGCCGAGCGAGACGGCCGGGAAGAACGTCAGCGCGCCCACGATCAGGACCACGCCGGTGCACAGGCCCACGAACATGGGCTGGTCGGTGCGGAAGGTGCCGGCCGACTCCGCGACGGTCTGCTTCGCCGCCAGCGCCCCGGCCAGCGCCAGCACCGGCACCATGATCGCGAAACGGCCGAGCAGCAGGCCAAAGGTGGTGATCACGTTGTAGAAGGCCGTGTTCGCGCTGATGCCGGCGAACGCGGAGCCGTTGTTATTGGTGACGGAGGTGAATGCGTAGAGGATCTCGCTGAAGGCGTGCGGGCCGGCGTTCAGCGGCCCGATCCGGCCCGCGGGCACGGACACGGCGATCGCGGTGAGGATCAGCACGACGATCGGCATCACAAGCACGCCGAAGGCCGCCAGCTTCACCTCCCTGGCCTGGATCTTCTTGCCCAGGTACTCGGGTGTCCGGCCGACCATCAGCCCGCCGATGAACACGGTGATGATGGCGAACAGCAAGATCGTGTAGAGCCCGCTGCCGACCCCGCCGGGCGACACCTCCCCGAGCATCATCCCGGTCAGCACCGCGAAGCCGCCCATCGGCGTGTAGGAGTCCTCGGCCGAGTCAACGCTGCCGGTTGACGTCTGCGTCGACGCGGTCGCGTACAGCGCCGAGGACGTGTCGCCGAACCGGACCTCCTTGCCCTCCATGTTCCCGGCCGGCTGGCTGGTGAGCCCGGCGGCGGCGACCGCGGGGTCGGCCTGGTGCTCGGAGACCGAGGCGATGGCGAGCCAGCCGCCGAACAGGACCGCCATCACGGCGAGGATGGCCGCGCCCTGGCGGACGCTGCCGGCCATCTTGCCGAACGTGCAGGTGAGCCCCACCGGGATGCACAGGATGAGCACAATGGACAGGAAGTTGGTGAGGCCGGTGGGGTTCTCGAACGGGTCGGCGCCGTTCGCGTTGAAGAATCCGCCGCCGTTCGTCCCCAGTTGCTTGATCACTTCCTGGGACGCCACCGGGCCGCGGGGAATGACCTGGCTGGCCCCGTTGAGCGTGTCGTGGACGTGCACCGGGCCGCCCAGCGTCTGCAGCGCTCCCTGCGCCATGAACACGATCGCGGCGGCGAACGCGATCGGCAGCAGCACGTAGAGGGTGCAGCGGACCAGGTCAACCCAGAAGTTCCCGATGGTCTTGGCGCCCTTGCGGGAGAACCCGCGGATCAGCGCGACCGCCACCGCGATGCCGACCGCCGCGCTGGCGAAATTCTGCACCGCGAGCGAGCCCATCTGCGACAGGTAGGACATCGTCGTCTCGCCCGGATAGGCCTGCCAGTTCGTGTTCGTCACGAACGACACCGACGTGTTCCAGGCCAGCGCCGGTGTCACCGCGGGCAGGTGCTGCGGGTTGAACGGCAGCACGCCCTGCAGCCGGAAGATCAGGTATGTGACGGCGAGCGCCACGGCGGAGAAGACGATCAGCGACGCGCCGTAGCGCTGCCAGGACTGCTCCGACTCCGGGTCGACCCCGATGAGGTGGTAGGCCGGCCGTTCGACGGCCGCCAGCCAGCGGACGCGGCCCTCGAACACGGCCGCCATGTAGGAGCCGAGGAAACGCCAGGCGATCGCCAGCGCCACGACCAGGGCAACGATGGTCCAGGCGAAGCCCATCAGAACCACTCCGCCTTGAACAGCGCCACGCCGAGGTAGATGAACGCGGCGATGGAGACCGCCAGCAGCAGCGCCTGAACGATGTTCATACCCGCCCCAGCGCCCAGATCAGGCCGAGCATCGCCGCGGCGAACACGACGATGGCTGCCAGCACAAGGACATCACCCATGGCCCGATCGTCGCCCAGGCCGCGGTGACCGCGCGGTGAACGAGCGGGCCCCCGTGGTGGAGAACCGGTGAACGGCGGGCGGGCCGGCCGGGGCGCTGCCCTACGCTGGCCACCGTGCTGCTGCTGCCCTGGCATCTGACCGATCACCTCGCCGGCGGCCTGAACGTGACGCTGCCGCCCGGCGTGGTGACCATCGCGGGCTCACCCGGCGCGGCCGGCCAGCCCTGGGCCGACCTGGCCGGCGTGTACGCCGGGCTGCGGGACGCGGTCGCGGCGGCCGCCGCGCCGCCGGTGGTGCTGAGCGGTGACTGCGTGGCTTCGCTGGCCGTCATCGCCGGCCTGCAGCGGCGCGGGATCCGGCCGGGGCTGGTGTGGTTCGACGCGCACGGCGACTTCCACACCGAGGAGACGACCACGTCCGGTTACCTCGGCGGGCTGCCGCTCGCCAAGGCGGTCGGCCGCGGCGACCTCACCCTGCCCGCCGCGCTGGGCATGACGCCGCTGGCGGAGGACGCCGTGCTGCTGGCTGACGGCCGGGACCTCGACCCGCCGGAGGTGACGGCGCTGGCGGGCTCCCGGGTGCTCCGGGCGGGCGTCGCCGAGCTCGGCGCGGCGGCGCTGCCGGACGGCCCGGTGATCGTGCACGTCGACCTGGACGTGATCGACCCGGCGGCGCTCGCGGGCCTGCGGTTCCCGGCGCCGGGCGGGCC
>JASHPR010000003.1 GCA_030038015.1 Streptosporangiaceae bacterium | reverse complement strand
CTGGCCCGGGCCCACGGCGGAGGACGCCTGGCCCGGGCTCACGGCGGAGGGCGACACGGGCGCTGGGCGGCGAGGCTGCGCAGGGGCCTCCGGAGCCGTCCGGCCCGCCGGGCGTGCGGCCGCGGAGGCAGCTTCTGGCCAGGCGGGCACGGGACCCGTCGGCAGGTGACGCTCCAGGGCAGGCCGCTCCGCGACGGCCGCAGCAGCGAGCGGCGGCACGACAGTCTCGGCACCAGGGGTCACAGCCCCGGCAGCCGGCACCACCGCCCCGGCAGCCGGCATCACCGCCTCAGCAGCCGGCCCGACCGTCTCGCCAGCCGGCACTACAGCCCCGGCAGCCGGCGCCAGGACCGGCGCCACCTCGATCCCCGCCCCAGCGGCCGGCTGGCGATCTGCTAGCCCCTCGCTGGCGGCCCGCCGCCACACGCGGACGACGACGGCGGTCTCGTCCCTCTCGGCAAGCGGCGCCATCCGGCACCACGTGCGCGGCTCGTTCAGGTAACGCAGCTGGGAAACGACAAGCTCAGGCAGGCGCTTGCCCTCGAGCACCGGCCGCGTGACGAGCCAGGCAAGTGCCCCCGGGGGCAGAATGTAAAGCCACAGCAGAGTGTGACTGAAGGGGAGCCCGACCATCTTGAGAATCAGGACATAGGGCACGGCGATGGCCGCAAAAACTGCAATCCGGCCCACCGGAATCGGCATCGGAAGCCGGAAGTCGTACAGCTTGTAGAGCCGCTTCTCGATGCGCCAGATGTTGGTGTAGGTGGGCAGATCCAACCCTGCTGCGCTCCTTAGGCCGGCTTGCCGGGATCAGTGGACGCCCAGCGCGTTCGCGATGCCGGTAGCGAGCGTCTGCACGATGCTGGGCGTGTAGAAGATCACGGCGATGGCCACCGCGAGCACGAGGAACTGCACGAAACGGATGATCTCGCGGGTGAACAGGAAGAAAATGGCAACGATGCCGACGATCCCGAGGAACAGCGGCCCAAACAGGCTCTGCAAATACGTCACCAGGCCGGTAGTGCTGAGCGCCAGGGCGGGCGCCGAAATGAGCGGGTGCTCCATTGTTCTACTCCGGGGGGTTTATAGGAGTTCAGGTGGCTGGGCACACGACTGGCTGCGCGGTCTGGGCAGGCGGGAATTCCTTTCACGGTCCCTCCGGCTGCGTAGCCGACGGGCCTATTGCCTGGACGTACCAGCTTCCGGCGTGTCGCACGACGGTCATCTCATAGGTCATCTGGAGTACGGGCGAGGCATCACTGACCGACGATGCCTTGGCCGACTGCCTGGTCCGCCCCGTGGACTGGCTCGCGAGCTGCCACATCACGCTGACCGCGATCCTGCGCGTTGCTCCCCCTGACGGAACCTCCATCCCGGAAATGGAACCGAAGGTCACCGCGCCGCCGAGCCCGGTAACGACCGCACCCGGGTCCAGGAACCGGCCGAGCGCCTCCTGGTCGCCGCTGGCGTAGGCGCGGAAGAACCCTGGCAGCTGCTGAGTGAGGGCGGCCACCGCCGCGGAGTCGCTCGCCGGGCTGGACGACGGCGGCGGGGTGGCGCGCTCGGGCCCTGGAAGCAGCGCGGGCTCGGCGGAGACCACCAAGCCGCCCTGGGCGGCGTAAATCGGAACGCCGAGCTCGATCAGGCCCGAGCCGATCTGGGCGAGGAGGGTCACGACCGCGTGGTGCGCGTCCTGCACGGAGACGGAGGAGACCTGCTCGGACCGGAGCTGCTCGGACCCGGCCCCGTTCCAGCCGAACTGCGGGTCGGAGCCCACCGGTATGAACGGGACGAGGTCGCTGGCGCGCTGCGCGGCCGTGGCCGGGCTGAAGTTGAGGTAGACGTTCCCGAACTGCAGCGCAAAGGCCTCGGCGAGCGCGGTGGGGAATCCCCCGCCGGTCGTGGCGGCCGGGGCCCTGCCGCCGCTGCCTGACTGCCGGGGGCTGGCGACGATCGTCGCGACTCCGCGGAAGCCGATGATGAGCAGGACCGCCCACAGCACCGCGCGGAACGTCCACGTCAGCCAGCGGCCGCCACCGCCGGCCCACTGCCGCGGACGCTGCCGTGCGGGCTCAGCGGGCTCTGTGACGCCCGGGACCGCATCGTCCGCTGCGGCGAGCTCTTCCGGCCGCAAGCTGCGATCGAGGGTCGCCTTGCGAACCATCGCACCTCCGCCCGCTCTCCTGCGCCTGCGCAGCAAGGAGTTGCGGCGCACCCTTGCCCCTTTCGGGCACCATTCTCCAGCCGAGGGGGCAATTGCCGCCGGCGACGCGCCGGCGATCTGCGAATCGGTAAGGTAATCGGTACTCAGTGGGTGAAAGATCCCGCCCTCATGGTGCGGTGCGAATCGCGGGACGTGATCGTCGCCCTGCCACGAAGGCGTGCCAGGATCGCCCGCGCCAGCGCCCGGACTCCGTTGCGGGTGCCATTCGGCACCGGCCGGCCACTGCCCGTTCGGGGGCCGCTGCCAGGCCTGCGGCCAGTGCCCATTCGGCGGCAGGCCCTTTGCCGGCCGGCGTCCCGGCGGAGGCCGCTGCCCCACCCCCGGCCCTGGCCGCTGCCTCACCCCCGGCCGCTGCCCCACCCCCGGACCTGGCCCCAGCCCCGGACCCGGACCCGGACCCGGACCCAGCCCCGGACCCGGCCCCGGCCCTGCACCCGGCCCCAGCGCTGCACCGGGTCCCAACCCTGCACCCGGCTGCTGCATGCTCGGCTGCCGGTCTGGCTCCCGACGCTGCCACGGATCGGGCCATGGCTCTGCGTCGGCCCACAGGTCTGGCTCCCCGGTCTCGGGCCAGGGCCACCATTCTGTCTCCCCCGCCCCCGGCTGCCTTCCAGCCTCCGGCACCCGTGCCCCGGTCCACCTCCCCGCCCCCGGCGACTGCGCTGCCGACGGCGGCCGCGCCCCCGGCGACGGCCGCGCCCCCGCGGGCGGTGCAGGAGTGCCACGCATGTCCGAACCCGGGACAGCCTCGGCCGCGAACGCGGCCGGACGGGCCCGGCTCTTCTTCCCGCGCATGGTCTGCCTGTGCCTCTCGTGCCACCGGGCCATGACGGGAGAATTCGACAGCCGCAGGTGTGACAGTCGCTGTGACAAGGGTCCTGACCTGCACCAATCCACCTATCGTCATGGGAGGGGCGACGGGCTGGCGAACCGGCGCGAGCCGCGGCGCAGCCCGCTGCGGAGGCTGGACAGGTTGTGCCGCGCCCTGGCCCGGGCGAGCCCGGGGCGGGACCGCGCGAGCGGTGGCCGGGCGCGCGGTGGCCGGGCGCCACCCCCGAGCCCGGCACCGAAGGCAATGACGTGGTGGACTCCGCGCTGTTGCTCTAGGAACAGCGCGGAGTCCACGACATCCTTCGCCAGCGGGCCTCAGCGCCATCCTTCGCCAGCGGGCCTCAGCGCCATCCTTCGCCAGCGGGCCTCAGCGCCATCCTTCGCCAGCGGGCCTCAGCGCCATCAGTCGCCAGCGGGCCTCAGCGCCATCATTCGCGGGCGGGCGTCAGCCTCGCTGGCGAGAATGTGACTATGCAGAACAAGCCGGGCGGCACCGCGTCCTGGGATCCGCACGCTGCCGATTACGCCGCCCACGCCGAGCACAGTGCGTTCAACGCGCTCTACGACCGGCCCACCGTTCTCGGCCTGCTCGGCGACGTGGCCGGCAAGCGGGTGCTCGACGCGGGCTGCGGCCCCGGCCTCTACGCCGAGGAACTCGTCCGGCGCGGCGCCAGCGTCGTCGGCTTCGACCAGAGCCTGGAGATGGTGCGGCTGGCCCGGGCGCGGCTCGGCCACGCGGCCGAGTTCCACGTCCAGGACCTGGGCCAGCGGATCGGCTGGGCCGACGATGCGTCCTTCGACCTGGCGGTCATGGCCCTGGTCATCCACCATGTCGACGACCGGGTGGGCGCGCTGCGCGAGATGTGCCGCGTGCTCCGCCCGCTCGGGCGCCTCGTCGTCTCCACGCATCACCCGGTCAGCGACTGGCGCCGCCTCGGCGGCAGCTACTTCGCCACCGAGGTCATCGAGGAGACCTGGAGCCGGGGCTGGCACGTCCGCTACTGGCGGCAGCCGCTGACGCAGACCTGCGCTGAGTTCGCCGAGGCGGGGTTCTCGATCGAGCGCCTGGTCGAACCGCTGCCACCTCCCGAGATGGCCGATGCCTACCCGGACGATTACGCGCGGCTGCTCGACGAGCCGGGATTCATCATGTTCAGGCTGGTCAAGGCGCCATCGGTGACGTAATCAGCGGGCCCCCGCCGTGGCCACCACCCAGGCGAGGACCAGCGCCTCCTCACGCCACTTGTCGTACCGGCCGCTGCGCCCGCCGTGCCCGGCCACCATCTCGGTCCTCAGCAGGAACGGCCCGCCCTTGCCCGCCGCCTGCAGCCTGGCGATCCACTTCGCGGGCTCCCGGTACAGCACGCGGGTGTCGTTCAGGCTGGTCACCCCCAGGATCGGCGGATAAGCCTGGGCGGTAACGTTCTCGTAGGGCGTGTAGGACTTCATGTACGCGTAGACCTGCGGGTCGTGCAGCGGGTCGCCCCATTCCTCCCACTCGGTCACGGTCAGCGGCAGGGACGGGTCGAGGATCGTGGTAAGCGCGTCGACGAACGGCACCTGGGCGACGATCCCGCCGAAGTCCTGCGGCGCCATGTTCGCCACCGCGCCCATCAGCAGGCCGCCGGCCGAGCCGCCCCGGGCGACCAGCCGCGGCGGCGCGGTCCAGCCCCGGTCCACCAGGTGCTCGGCGCACGCGGTGAAGTCGGTGAAGGTGTTCTTCTTGCGCAGCAGCTTGCCGTCCTCGTACCAGCGGCGGCCCATCTCGCCGCCGCCACGGACATGCGCGATCGCGTAGCCGAAGCCGCGGTCGAGGAGCGAGAGCCGGGAAACGGAGAAGCTGGGGTCGATCGAGATCTCGTAGGCGCCGTAGCCGTAGAGCAGGAACGGCGAGCTGCCGTCGCGTGGCGTCCCCTTCCGGCAGACCAGCGAGATCGGGATGCGGGTGCCGTCGCTTGCCGTGGCCCACTCCCTGACCTGCGTGTAGTCCTCGGGGCGGTACTCCTGACCGCCGGGCAGCGGGAGCACCGGCTGGCGCTTGAGCAGGGTGAGGGCGCCGGTGGACATGTCACAGTCGTAGACCGAGTCCGGGGTGATCAGTGAACCGTAGCCGAGGCGGAACATCCCGGAGGAGTACTCGGGGTTGCCGCCAGGGGCGATGCTGTACACCGGCTCGGGGAACGCGATCTCGCGGGAGGTCCCGTCGGCGCGGATGATGCGCAGGCCGGTGAGCCCGTCCCGCCGGAAGTAGACGGCCAGGTGCTCCGCGAACGCGTCCACGTCGAGCAGGCGGGTGTCCTCGCGGTGCGCGATCAGCGGCGTCAGGCTCGCCGGGTCCAACAGCGGCGCGGACGCCAGCTCGAAGTTCTCCGCATTGTCGTTGTGCAGGATCAGCAGGCGGTCGGCCGCGTCGTCGCCGATCTGGTGCTCGACCTGATACTCCACGCCGTGGCGGCGCGGCAGCACGACGGCGAACTCGCCTTCGGGCTGCGCCGCGTCCCGCAGCCACACCTCGCTGGTCACCGAGCTCGCCGCCGCGATGCACAGGTACCGCTCGCTGCGGGTCAGCCCGACACCGACCCGGAACATCTCGTCGGTCTCCTCGTACACCAGGACGTCGTCGGCGGCCGGGGTGCCGATCATGTGCCGCCACACCCGGTACGGCCGCCACGCCTCGTCCACCTTGACGTAGAACAGCGCCGAGCCGTCCGCCGACCAGGCCGGCCCGTAGAACGTGTCCGGGATCTCGTCGGGCGCGGTCTGCCCGGTCACCAGGTCCTTGACCCGCAGCGTGAACCGCTCGCTGCCCGCGTAGTCGGTCGAGTACGCGAGCAGCTTCCCGCCCGGGCTGACCGCGTAGGCGCCGAGCGCGAAGAACGGCGCGTCCCCGGCCAGCTCGTTCGCGTCGAGCAGCACCTCCTCGCCGTCGAGCGGCGAGCCATCCTCGTTCATCGGGGGGCCGGTGTCGTCCGGCCGGACCGCCCGCCGGCAGTACACCCCGTACTGCTTGCCTTCCTCGGTTCGCGCGTAGTACCACCAGCCGCCCTTGCGGGTCGGCACGCTCAGGTCGGTCTCCTTGGTGCGCGCCTTGATCTCGCCGAAGATGGCGTCGCGGAGCTCGGCCTGCCCCGCGGTCATCGCCTCGGTGTAGGCGTTCTCCGCCTCGAGGTACGCGACCGTCTCCGGGTTGTCCTTGTCGCCGAGCCACGCGTAATCGTCCATGAACGTGTCGCCGTGGACGGTTCGCTGGGAGGGGATCCGCCGTGCGGCGGGCGGCTCGGGGACCTCGGCCTGGGTGCTCGGCGCGGGAGTGCTCATGGATCCGGAGTCTACGAAGCTCTTGAACGTGACGCCGCGTAGCCGGCGGCGCGGCACGGCCGGCGGCCTGGTTCGGGCGCACCGGTGCGGATACGCTGCCATCACCCGGGAGAGGCTCTCAGGACCGACAGCCGGGCGAGGCTCTCATGACCGTTACGTTCGGGGCCGCCGCGATCGCGGGCGCCCTGCGCATGACCTCGACAGCGGCCGCCGCGGCGCCGAGCCGCACGCTCGCCTTCGCCACGCTCGGCACCTGGCTGTTCGACGCCGTCAGCGGCGGGTACATGCTCCGCACCTGGATCGCCCGCGGCGGCCTGCGCCGGCAGCGCGCCAGCGACGCGCTGGCGCCCCGGGTGGTCTTCGGGCATTTCGGTCTGGCCAGCACCGGGCTGCTGCTGTGGGCTGGCTACCTGGCCAGCCGCTGGATCGTGGTGGCCTGGCTGGCCGTCGGCCTGCTGATGCTGGCGATCGGGCTCGGCGTCTCCACGGTGACCGTGTGGACGCCGTTCCCCACGCACCTCGCCGGCGCCTCCGGGAAAGCCGGCGAGGCCGGCGCCGGCGGCCGCCCCGGCGAGCCGGGCTGGGGCCCGTTCAGCGGGCCCGCCGAGGACGCGCTGACCGGCGCGCTCACCGACGAGGTGCTGAAGCGCGCGCTCACCGACGAGGTGCTGCTCCGCCAGCTGGTCGAGGACGTGGTCACCCAGGCGAGGGCCGGCCCTCGCCGGGCCCCGAAGAGGCACCGTTCGCACCTGGCGAACCTGATCCCGGCCGGCCACGGCGTGGCCGCCATGGCCACGATCCTGCTCGCGGTGCTGACCGCGGCGGGCGCCGGATGAGGGCAGGCGCCGGACAAGGGCAGGCGCTAGCCAGCCGTGCCCGGCAGCCCGGCGGCGGAGCGCAGCGTGGCGGCCGCGGCCAGGACGAACTCCCGCGCGTCCTGGCCGACGGCCAGTGGCGGGGCGCCGCCCTGCTGCTGGTCAAGGGCACGGCGGAGCACGCCGGCCGGGCCCAGCCCGCGGGCCAGGGCGATCCGGCCGCCGGCAACCTTGGAGACGATCCGCCCGTCGGCCAGGAAGACCAGCGCACGGCACGCGTTGAGCACCGGGTAGGCCTCCCCGCGGTGCTGCAGGCCCCAGCCCAGTTCGCCGGCGAGGTAGCCGAGGATCACCGGCCTGGGCACGCTGCCGATCAGGGCCGGTGGCTCCGGCCCGTACACCGGCCAGCCGGCCGCCCGGCACACGGTGTAGTGCATCAGCAGGTCGGGATCGCCGGGGTGCTGGGCGCCCTTGACGATCTTTGGCTGGCCGCCGCCCGGGGCGTGCGCCACGTGCAGCAGGAACGGCCACGGCGGCTGCGGCTTGGCCGCCTGCTCCGCCGTGACCACGCTGCACTCCAGCCCGGTGCCCGGGCAGGCAGGCTGCGGTGCGGCCAGCACCGCCGCCACGGCGGCGGCTTGCGGTGACGTTCAGCCGTGGCGGAACTCGACGACGTCGCCGTCGCGCATGACGTAGTCCCTGCCCTCGATGCGCACCTTGCCGGCGGCGCGCGCCGCGGCCAGGGATCCGGCGGCCATCAGGTCGTCGAACGAGACCACCTCGGCCTTGATGAACTTCTTCTGGAAGTCGGTGTGGATCACCCCCGCCGCCTCCGGCG
>JASHPR010000290.1 GCA_030038015.1 Streptosporangiaceae bacterium | reverse complement strand
CGGAGACGCCGGCGTTGTTCGCGCCGGCCACCGCCACCAGCATCGCGCCCGGGGAGTTCAGCACCGGCACGACGCCGGGGGCCGGGCCGCCCTGGGCCTGGTCCGGCATGGCGTCCGGGTGCCCGGCCGGCAGCCGCCAGCGGGTCTGCCGGGCGATCGCGTCCTTGCCCACGGCCGCGAGCTCGGCGCGGGTGCGCACCGCGTGATCGCAGATGAACTGGCTCAGCCGGGGCTTGTCCCAGCCGGCCCGGGCGAACAGCCGCGCGTGCTCGGGGCTGAGCACGACGAGCGCGCTGATCGTCTCGTGGATGAGCGCCCCGGTGCGGGAGATCGTCCCCGCGATGTCCAGGGCGAGCTGCTCGGGCACCATGGTGTGCCGGGCCTCGATGTGCACGCAGGACCTGACCACCATCGCGGTGACGGCGCTGTCGGCGGGGGCGAGGCCGAACTGGACGTGCAGCGGCGGCCACGGGCTCTGCTCCTCGTTCTCCGCGATGCACGCGGTGTACTTCGCCGGGGTGCCCTGGGTTGCCTGGTCGAGCAGGTGCGGGCGCAGGCCGAACGCGTTGATCGCGCCGAGGCGGATGGCCCGGCCGATCGTCGCGTTGGCCCGGAAGCCAGAGCCGAACACGTTGCCGCCGCTGTTCAGGCCGATGCGCTCGCGCACCGGGCCGTTGACGATCAGGAAGGGGGCCGTCCCCGTGGTGCTCTGCCAGATCCCGCGGCTGACGTAGCCTTCCCGGCTCAGCGACTCCCAGGCCGCCAGGACGACCGGGAAGTACTCCGGGCGGCACCCGGCCAGCGCGGCGTTAATGGCAGCCAGCCGCACCGTGCACCCGCGGTTCAGGTGCGGCATGTCCAGCAGGACGTCGGCCGGGTCCCGGCTGGTCGTGGCCAGGAACTCGGCCAGGTAGGACTCGGTGACCGGCACCACGGGCAGCCCGTCGGTCCAGCCCCGCTCGGCGTAGTACTCCATGGCGCGGCGGATCCCGGCGGGGTCGGCCAGCGGCGCGTCGTCCGGCGGAGCCGCCCGCCCCCGCTGCGCGGCGACCGTGGGCTCCATTCAGGACTCCAGGCCGAGGATCCGCAGCATCGGCGGCAGCGCGTCCCGCACCCGGGCCCGGATCTGCCCCTCGTCGAGGCTGGCGATCGGGTGCGGTATGGTCACGAACTCGAACCCGGGGAAGCCGTAGGCCTGCGCCATGGCCTGCGCGGTCACCCGGAAGCTGTCCGTGCAGATGCTCACGGCGGGCACGCCGGCCCGTTCCAGCAGGATCCCGTCGGCCAAACTGGCCGCGCTGCACGAGCCTCAATCACCGATGCCCGCCACCGCGAAGTCGCAGTTGTGCAGGATCCGCTGGATCAGGCTCTCCTCGGCCGGCGTCCCGAAGTAGCTCTTGGTGAACATGACCGACGCCCGCACGCCGTGCAGGCGCCGCAGTTCCCGCGCGACCGCGGACAGCGTCGCCGCGGCGTTCGGCTTGGTGTTCTCCAGCAGCCCGACGGTCAGCCCGCGGAGGGTGCGCGGCCGCGGGGCCAGGGTCGTGTCCACGGCCCGGTCGCTGTCTCCGGTGGGGTCGAGCAGCCTCTCGCGTCCGGCCATGCAAGCCTCCCGCCGCCGTCACCAGCAGGTGGCTGCCAGCCAATCACGCCGCCGGACGCGCCGGCAAGATTGCTGCCGCCAGCCGGCACGTTGCCGCGCTAGCGGCCCGCGCGCCCGCCGGCGGGCTGCCGCGGCTGGCCGGCGTGCTCTTGCTCCAGCCCGCGGGCGATCCGGCGCAGGAACGAGCGCACGGTCGCCTGGGCCAGGCGCATGAGCACCGCGTCGTTGAGCACTTGGCCGGCCCGGCCGAGCGGCGGCCGGTAGCGCCCCGCGAGGCGGAACTCCGACCGCTCCGGGTCAAGCGCGGTCAGGCACAGCTCGCCCTCGAACCGGGGGAACATGCCAGCCGGGCCCGAGGCCTCCCAGATGAACGGGATGACGAGGCTGGCACCGGCCTGCGCGGCCTCGCCCAGGTGAACGGCGACCGTCGTGCCGAGCCAGCCGGGCCGGCCCGGCCCGACCCGGATGCGCAGCTCCTCCTCCCGGTCGCATGCCTCGGCGAGCGCGGTGAGCCATGAGGTCCCCGCGCTCAGCCGGGCCGCGACCGCCGCGGCCGGCAGTTCGACCTGCACCGAATCGGCGATGGCGACGGCCGGGGCGTGCCGGTGCGCATCCGCGGGGATGGGGTAAGTCCGGCTGGCTATCGCCGCGTCCCGCTCGGCGAGCACGGCCAGGCTGGTGGCGGCCAGCACCTCCCGCAGCGAGGCGGTGGCCGTGGTCATCGTCTCGTGCATCGGGCACACGTCCTGCCAGCGGCACGGCCCGTCGCCCAGCGCGCAGCGCCCGGTGGCCAGCGGCCCCTCCGCCGCCTCGATGACGTCGGCCACGCTCACCTGCTCGGGCGGCCTGGCCAGCCGGTGGCCGCCGCCGCGCCCGGCGGAGGACACCGCGATGCCCGCGTGCACGAGGTCCCCGAGGATGTGGGGGACGAACGTGCGCGGGATGTCCATCTCCGCGGAGATCTCGCGCAGCTTCTTCGGCCGCCCGCTCTCGTAGGCCCGCGCGAGGCAGATCGCGGCGGCCGCCGCGTAACTGCCCCGCTTGGAGAGCGTCACGTCCACGCGGCAAGTGTAGCCAGCCCCCTTGACGGCCTAAATACAGGCTGGCAGTGTACATTTAGTTTTCAGCTAAATATTTTTGTTCCCCGTGAACGTATAGCGCCGTGGCAGCCGGGCGGCGCCGCGCGCGGCCGAGCCAGGGAGGTGTCATGCCGTGTGACGAGCGGTACCGGTCGTGGGCGATGCGGAGGGCGCAGGTCCCCGCGCCGCCGGAGCTGTGCCGCGCCCGCCTGACCAGGGTGACGCCGTGCCCGGCCCGGGCCGGGTTCCGCGAGCTGCACTTCGACGCCGAAGGCGTTCCGTGGTCGTGGTGCTTCCCGCCGCCGGCCGGGTCAGGCGGCCCTGCTGCCAGCGCCGATGTCGGGTTCCTGGTCCTCAGGCCGGGCCCGCAGGGCCTGATCGCGGAGGCGGTCACCGGCCCGGCCGCGGCCCCTCCCGGCCCCCGCAGGCTCGACCTGGCGCGCGCCGCGGATCTGGCCGCGGCTTCGGTGCCGGTCTTCGTGCACCGGGACCTGCTCGGGCGCGCCGATGCGGGCCGCCCGGCCGGGCCGCCGGTCGCGGCAGGGCTGCCGCGCGCCGGGGACGCCCG
>JASHPR010000289.1 GCA_030038015.1 Streptosporangiaceae bacterium | reverse complement strand
CAGCGGCACTCGAGGCCGAGTCCCCGATCGATACGATGCTGCCGTCGCACCGCTGGATTGATCGGCCGGTCAGGTAGCGGCTGACCCCGTGTCCGCGCTCTCTCTCAGCACCGGGGCCGGGACGGGCGGGGCGGACGTCGGGGATCGAGCCAGCCGGCACTCGAGCGCCTGGATCACGAACGGCCGCAGCTGTGAAGGCATGATGATGTGATCGACGGAACCCACCCGCATAGCTCGCCCGATGTCGTGGACGCTGTCGAACTCGTCGGCAACTTCCTTGAGTTTCTCGGCCCGCACGGCCTGAGTGACCTCGGCGAGCTCGTGGTGCATCTCCGCCAGCGCCTTGCCGGTCTGCGTGCTGAGGCGTTCCCGCAAGCCTGCGACGCGCGGGTCTTCATCCGTCCTGGCCGAGACCTGGCGAGAGAGAACCACGGCCGCGGCGGGCGCGCCGCCGATCACTGAGGCATAAGATCCAGTCACGGCGGCCGTTTCCATGTCATCATGCAGCCGCTTGGAGAAGACGACGAACGCGCCTCCGTGGTATCGGGACACCACCACGAAGACGATGGGCCCGCGGAAGTTGGTCACCGCACGGCCGATCTCCGCGCCGTACTCGAGCTGCCAGTTGCGCATGCTCTCCGGTGAACCGTCGAAGCCGGTGAGGTTGGCCAGCACGACCACCGGGCGGTTGCCGCTCGCCGCGTTAATGGCGCGGGCGATCTTGCGCGACGACTGCGGGAACAGCGTCCCTGACGTCCAGGACGACGGGCCGTCGGCGGGAACGAACCCGGCCCTGGGCACGTTTCGCGACTCCAGGCCGATGAGGCAGACCGGGAACCCGCCGATCCGCGCCTCCCACACGATGGCGCTCTCGGCATCGCGCCACCGTCCCCAGCGCTCGAGGGGAACGTGGTCGCTGTCTGTCACGGCCCGCATGACGGAACGCATATCGAACGGCTTCTTGCGCTCGCCATTGAACTCGGCCGAGAAGATGTCGCCGACCGATGCGAACTCCGACCCGTCGACCCGCTTGTGCGGGGATGCGCACACGTCGCGGTCGGCCGGGTCGGCAGTCGGAGCCCGGCGCGGGTGCTTCTCGCCGGGGACGACGTAGGTGTGTGCGTAGTGCCGCAGCAGCAGAGCGCACGCCATGGCCAGCGTGGGCGCCCAGTACTGCGCCTCGCCGTTCGGGCCCATGATGCGCTCGAACCCGCCGATGCCGAAGTTGTCCTCAGCCGACACGCCGCCCGAGTAGTCAAGCGCTGTCTTGCCGGTCAGGACCATGGCGCTGGCCGGCGTCATGATCAGGATGCCGCGCGTGTGCATGAGCATCGTTGCTTCGGCGTCCCAGTACGGCTGAGCGCCAACGTTGATTCCGGTGACGACCACGTTGACCTCGCCGCCGGCCTGCGTGAACTCGACCAGGCCGCGCAGCACGGCGGCGATCCAGTCCATGTTCTCGGTGCCGCTGTCCCACGCGATCCGGGCACCAGACGACAGCGCGAACCACTCGACAGGTACCTGCAGCCGGCGGGCAAGCCTCAGCGCCGCGAGAATCCGGCGGCACTCCGGTTCCGCGAGGCTGCCGAGCCCTTCGGTGGGGTCGCCGAGGATCGCCACCCGGCGCATTCCCTCCGGCACCAGCGCCGTGTAGCTGGTGATGACGCCGGTGACGATCCCGGCCCGGTTGCGGCCGTACGGCCGGTCGACCGGCACCAGCTCATCACCGGCGGCAGGGTCGTTACCTTCATCGGCAGCCAGGTCGTACTCGGCGAAGTCACCTGCGGGGAAGTCAGCTGGCGCACCGCGCGGCGGCGTGAGCATGCGAATCAGCTCGTACGGGTAGGGCACTGCGAGCCGTTGCGCGCGCAGGGCCTTCTGGCGGTACTCGGTCAGCGGCTGGATGAGCTGGTCCGAGGGTGGGCGGATGCGCACGGTGACGGCTCTGTCCTCGACGTTCTCCACGTCGAGAATCGCTTCCCGCAGCTCACCGGTGGCCTCGTCTGGCATCCGGATCTGGGCCACGACCTTCTCCAGGCCGAGATCTGCCGCCTGCGGCGCCAGGCGATGGGCGAGAATGCGCCAGGTGCCGGTGGGGATGTCCCACACCGGGCGGATATAGAGCACCACCCTGTTCCGCAGCGGCCGCTGCCGGAGGGGCTGGCCGCGGAGCGCCCGGCGGATGTCGGCGAAGGCCTGCGCCAGGATCCCCTCGAGCAGGGGATAGCCGATGACCTGACCAGACGAGTCGCGGGCAGCGGTAAGGTCGCGCACTTCGGCGAGGGCGATCAGGCGCTCGTCCTTGGGATTCTCGTGGGCGACGGCGTGGAACAGGTAGACGTCTTCCGCGCTGGGCAGCCGTCGCAGTGAGAAGTTCGACAGCCGCCACAGGTCGAGCCGCTCGGCGATCATCGGGTGCATGTTCCGCAGCAGCGTGTCCTCGGTGAAGCCCTGAGCGGTCTGCCGGTAGGTGAAGTACTGGGTGCGCCGATGCTCCTCGGCGTACTCGGTGCCGCCGATAGCGCTGGCCGCGCTGGTTACGGTGACGATGAGCCGGTGCAGTTCGCGGCCGAAGTCCGTGCGCGCAAGCAGGCCGGCGAGTTCGCCGGCCATATCGTCATCGGCGAGCAGAGGCTCATCCCGCCACGACTCGATGTCGATGACGACGGGACGGTCAGCGGGGATTCCGCGCAGATGGGGGGCGAGCGCTCTGGCGAAGCTGGGCAGCTCTGCGATGGGTACGTAAGCGGTGCACAGGTGCACGGGCTGGTCCTGCCCGGGATCCAGATAGTCGGCCAGGCACGTCAGGTGGCCCCCGAACGTGTCGCACCGCAGTCCCATGAGGTCGCGTATCCGGTAGTACCGGCGGGTGCGGACATCGAGCAGCCGGGCTCTGGCTGTCTCGTCCGCTTCGCGGTAGGCGTCCCGCAGCCTGGCGCGCATCGGCAGCGGGAACCAGACGATGCGGTTGGCCACTTCGTGCAGCGGTTCGGGCGCGGAGTGACCGGTGAGTTCGTCGAGGCTGCTTTCGATCTCCGTGTAGGCCTCGGCTCGGCTGCGGTTAAGCACGGGCCGGTCGATGTAGCAGAACCGCACATCCCTGGCGAGGTCGCAGACATCCGGGTAGCGCCCATGGGTGGAACTGATCAGCCGGCCGAGCACGGCCAGGCGCTCGTCGGTCATCGAGGCGGCCAGCTCGGCGTAGCCCCGGCGCCAGCGGTCCAGGATCGCGATCACTATGCCAGACGCGGCAGGCATCCTGCCCACAGAGCGGTATATCCGCAGCAATCCCTGCTCTAGCTCGGGCGTGCGCGTCAGTGAGTGGACTCCATAGCGGGCCAGAGCCGTTTGCAGCTGCCCGACGAAGTAGCTGGGAGTGCCGCTGCGCTCGGGATCGAGGAACGCCAGGTAGGTGAGCAGATGTTCCTGTGAGCTGCGTGGGTGCTCGTCGCCGGAGTCCTCGGGGACGCGCTGCGACAGTGCCGCCACGTCGGCGAAGATCTCCAGCAGATCTTGCTCCCTGTCGAGCACGCCTGGGTCGTCGGGCAGAATGCTGGCCATCCTCGTGCCTCGCTCGCGGCTGAGTTCACGAGCGTCGCCATCCTCGATGTCGTAGCCGAGCAAGTACGCCCGGAGCATGCGGTCGATCTCGGTTTCGCTGTGGCTGCTGTCACGGCGTGCCAGGCTGGCGAAGCCGGCGAGCTGGCGGCTGGGTCCGCCAGATCCGGATTCGGCGTCGGGCAGCTGCAGCCCGACCAGCGGCGCTCCGGCCTCCACCTGGGTGTTTACCTGGGCTGACACCGAGGCGACGACACCGGCCTGGGGGGCCGTGACGGTGGTCTCCATCTTCATGCTCTCGACGACGACCAGCGGGTCACCGGCTCGCACGACATCGCCCGGTGCGACGAGCACGGCCACGACGAAGGCCGGCGATGGACAGCGGACCTGCCCGCCGTCATCTCGGGTGATGACGTGCGGGACACCATCGACCTCGATGAGCAGCCGCGGACCCTGGGCGGCGGCGACAACCCTGTATCGCCTGCCCAGGCAGGTGATGGCCCGCTCGTAGCGCCCGAGACGCTGGACGTTGACGTCGACCGGGATGCCGGCTGCGGCGTCGTCGGCTGGAACGGCGGCGCTGTCCGCGCCGGTGCCGCCGGTGACGTCGCCGACCGCGAGACGGTAGTCGCTGGGACCCAGGCAGTACACGTGCATCTGGCAGGGGTTGCCACGAACCCGCAGTTGCAGTTGATGCCCGACGACGTCCGGGAGCTCCGGTCGGCCACGCGCCGCGGCAGCCAGGAAATTGGCCTGCACGGCGGCCTGGTCCGCCTCGGCAGCCTCGACGGCCGCCGCGACCAGTGCCATCGGGTCGAGCGCGGGAAGATGGCCGGCCGTCGCGGTCAGCCGGTCGAGCCAGCGGTTGTCGTAGCTGCCGGTGCGTACGTCCGGGTGGCCCATCAGGGACAGCAGGAAGGCCTTGTTGGTCGTTCCGCCGTCGATCACCGTCAGTGCCTGGGCCAGGCCTCGCTGCAGCCGGCTGAGCGCCTCGTCCCGGTCCCGTCCAAACGCGATGATCTTGGCGATCATCGAGTCGAACTCCGCAGCGATGTTGTCGCCCTCCGTCACGCCGGCATCGACCCGGATGCCGGGGCCCGATGGGAGACGCAGTGCGGATACCCGGCCCGGCGTCGGCATGAACTCGTGTTCCGGGTCCTCGGCGTTGAGCCTGGCTTCGATCGCGTAGCCCGCAGGTGGCGGCGGGACCGGTGGCAGCTTCCGGCCGCGCGCGACGTGCAGCTGCAGCTTCACCAGGTCGACACCGGTGGTCATCTCGGTGACCGGGTGTTCCACCTGCAACCGCGTGTTGACCTCCATGAACATGAACTGCCGCGTCGCCGTGTCGACGAGGAATTCGACCGTGCCGGCGCTGCGGTACCCCGCCGCGCGGCACAGCTCGACCGCTGCGTCGCGCAAGCGCGACTCGGCGGACGAGTCGAGCAGGGTGCAGCCAGACTCCTCGATGACCTTCTGATTGCGCCGCTGGATGCTGCAATCACGGACGCCGACCGCCCAGGCCGTGCCGTGCCCGTCCGCGATCACCTGCACTTCGACGTGCCGGACGCGGTCAAGCTTGCGCTCGATGAACAACGTCGGATCTCCGAAGGCCACTTCTGCCTCGCGCCGCGCGGACGCGAAGGCCGACGTCATCTCCGCCGCCGAGTTCACCAGCCGGATACCCCGGCCGCCGCCTCCGGCGGCAGCCTTGACGAGTACGGGGTAGCCAAGCTTGTCGGCCGCGATCAGCGCGCCTTCGGCGTCATGAACCGCGCCCCCGCTCCACGGCACGACCGGTACCCCGACACGCTCGGCTAGCTGCTTTGCCCGCACCTTGTCCCCGAGCAGCCGGATGACGTCGCTCGGCGGCCCGATGAACGTGATGCCCGCCTTCTCGCACCGCTCGGCAAACTCGGCGGACTCAGCGACAAAGCCCCAGCCCACCCAGACAGCGTCGGCGCGAGCTGCGGCCAGCGCCGCCATCAGCCGGTCGGAATCCAGGTACGCGCTGTGGCGATTGCCGTCGGAATCGGTGAACAGCGCCGGCCCGAGCGGGACAGCCTCGTCGGCCTCGCGGACGAACCAGGACGTGGCGTCCGGCTCGGTATACAGCGCGATCGAGGTGATGGGCACTCCCGACTCGCGGACAAGCTCGCCGACCGCAGCCAGGCAGCGCATCGCTGCCTCGCCCCGGTTGACGATGGCAAGCCGCCGGACGCCCGACATCCCGCCTCCCTAGTGATCATTTGCTGATCAGGCGCTCATCGCATCGTGGATTGGCTGCTGCAGAGCGGTTGGCACCGGGCTGTCCAGGCCGACGGTCCGGTAGCCCTTGACGCGGACGACGACGTCACCGTCACCGTCCACGACCTGGCAATCGAAGCTGCCATCGTCGGCCCGGTGGGCCATCGCGAAAAGCTCGCAGGCCGGCAGTGGCCGGTGCAGCATGCTGACCTGGTCGACGTGAGCTGGCAGCGCCAAGTGCCCCTCCTGGCCGATCTCCCACAGGCCCGCCGTCTGGAAGCACGCCTCGGCCAGCCGTGGCTCGGTCGTCGTCTGCTCGGTCTCTGGCGTGCAAGCGGCAGGCAAGTGGCTGGCGAGCCGGGTGACGGCGTCGCTGCCGCTGTGCCACGCCTCGTCGACTACCTGGTAGGCCGGCCCGTGGAAGAACACGCGGTAGACATCGTCGTGCGTGGCGGACGCCGCCGGCCGGGAGCCTGGCGCCGCGACTCGCTCCGGCTCTAGCGCGTTCGCGGTGAGCCTGACCTGGCCGGTGAAGTGTGTCGTGACACGAGGAGCCTGCTCGCCCTTCAGCGTCCTGCTGGCACCGAGCGCGCAATCGGCGACGAGGTCGGTTCCGGCGCGCCGGATCACTGCGCTGATCGTCACGGTGCGCGGTTCGTCGCGGTAGAACTTCACCGGAGCGACGAAATCCACCTGCTCGACACCGGTTACCTGCAGGTCGGGAACGGCGAGGCTCGCCAGCGCGGCGAACGCCTCGATGCCCATCACCCCCGGCAGCACGGGCGCGGAATCGATGCGGTGGTCATGCAGGAACGGCTGCTCGGCGGGATCGAGCGTCGTCTCCGCGGTAAGCCCGGAGTAGACCCCCATCCCGGTGATGGTTCCGATCATCGGGCCGGCGGCGCTGGTGTCGATGGCGCCGGGGTCGAGCCCGCCGGTGACGTCGTGCTCGGTGGTCAGCACGCCAAGCTGCCCGCCGACAACCACCTCGCCGCTGAAGGGTCCCGCCGTGAGCTCGCGCCAGATCCACGGTATGCCGGCCTGTGGCTCGAGCATTTCGATGCCCGCCATGGCCATCACCTTCGGGACTGAACCCCTGGTGGCCATGCCAAGGCCGCCCCACGCGGTCCAGTCGATGGCGATGCCCCTGGTGCCTGGCCGGGTCGTCCGGAAACTGGACGTGATCTTGCACTGCAGGTCGTTGGCTGCGCTGTAGTCGGTCTGCCCCGCATTGCCGAACCGGCCCGCCACCGAGCTGAAGGCCACGACCGCGCCAACCGGCAGGTCGGCGGCCGCGTGCAGGAGATTGAACAGGCCGTCGCTCTTGACGTCGAAGACGAGATCGAACTCGCGCGGTTCCTTGTCGGCGATCGAGCGGCTGATCTCCAGCCCGGCGGCGTGCATCAGCACGTCCAGTCGCCCGTGCCGTTCGCGGATGCCAGCCATGACGCTGGCGACCGCGTCGGGATCGGTCAGGTCGACCGCGTGGTAGTGCGCCTCGCCCCCCGCGGCACGCACCGCCTGGATCGCGATCAGCGCGGCGTACAGCCGCTCATACCTGGCCAGCTCCCGCTCGATGAGGACGGGCGTCGGCCGGGTTCCGCCTTCGGCAAGACGCTCGGTGATCTTCTTCCGGAGTCCCTCGCGGTCGGTCGCGAACTGGATCAGGTCCTGATCGGAAGGATCGGGCTCGGGCGTCAGATCCATGAGGTGGAAGATGCCACCGCTGGCCTTGGCCAGGTCGGCGACGATGGCCGAGACGATTGCCCCGGCCGCACCGGTGACCGCGAACACCGTCTGACCGCCCAGCGTCATGCCGCCGCTGCCGTCACCGAACGGCGTTTCCCGCAGGCCCACCGTCCACCGGCGTCCGTCAGCGCGGCCGATCTCCACGGCCCCCGGATCGCTGAGCGTCTCCTCGATCAGGGCATCGGCGAGAAGGGCGGTCTTTCTCGTGACCGGGAAATCGACAGCCTTCGCCAGCAGATCCGGCCGCTCGCGCCAGTACGCCTTGGTGAAGCCGGTAACGGCGCCGCCGAGCGGCGCCACAGCTCCGTCATCGTCATACCCGTGGTAGCCGCCCATCCGGGTCGCCGTTACCAGGAACGTGCCGCCCGTTCCAAGCTGACCCGCGGCGTCCAGCCGCCGGACGACGGCGTACAGGTTCTTGACCCTGCGGCGCAGTGCCTCATGCCAGCCGGCCAGATCCAGCTCGCTGACCGGGGGTTCGCTGTCGAGCGCCGCCAGCCAGTACAGGCCATGCACCGGCCCGCGGTCCAGCCATTCGGTCAGCCGGGAGTCGATGTCGGCGGTCGCGCAGCCGGGCTCGATGACCAGGGCACTGACGCCGAGCGAGCCGAGCCGCCTGACCAGCACCGGTGCCACGCCGCCCTCGTCGGCCATGACGATGACTCGTCTGGCCTGGTCGAGTGTCACGCCGGTGGGCTTGCACCAGCCGACAGGCGGCCGCAGCACGGGCACCGGGACACGCCGCGGCAGCCGCTCGGCCGATGCCATGTCGCCGGTGAATGCGGGCTGGGCATCGATCAGCGGCCGGGGCGCGGTCTCGCTTGCCGCAGGCGGCTCCGCAGCCTCCGCCGCGGGTGCGGCCGGGCCGGTGGGCTGGGACGGCACGGCGTGGTCACGGACGAACCCGATGACGTGGGCGAGGGTGGGGAAGTCGCGCAGCCTGAGGTTGTCCTGGCGCGGGATGGCGAACCGCTCCCTGACCGCGGCGAACACTTCCGCCTGCTTGACCGTGTCGACGCCGAGGTCGGCCTCCAGGTCCAGGTCGAGGTCGAGCAGGTCGCGCGGGTAGCCGGTGAGATCCT
>JASHPR010000288.1 GCA_030038015.1 Streptosporangiaceae bacterium | reverse complement strand
GCCCGCGGCACCGTCCGCCCTGCCCGCGGCACCGTCCGCCTTGCCCGCGGCGGCCCCAGACCGCTGGTTACTCCGCTTGAACGCGCTCGTCCGGTAGCCGAAGCCGCAGTCGGCGTTCGCCAGCGTGACCACCGTGCCGCGCAGCCGGTCGTAGGCGCGCACGGCGACGATTGTCTCGGAAACCTCCTGGCCGTAGGCGCCCACGTTCTGGATGGGCGTGGCCCCCGCCAGGCCCGGGATGCCGGAAAGGCACTCCAGCCCGGACAGCTCCTCGCTCACGCACCGCCCGACCAGCGCGTCCCAGTCCTCGCCCGCCGCCACAGCCATGGCCACGCCGCCCTGATCGGCGGGGGTGATCGTGACGCCGGCGGTGGCGATGTGCACCACGGTGCCGGGAAAGCCCTCGTCGGGCACGACCAGGTTGCTGCCCCCGCCGAGCACGAGCACCGGGTCGCCGGCGGCGTCCGCGTCGCGGACCTCGGAGATGACCTGGTCGTCGCTGCCGGCCTCGACGAAGCGCACGGCGGGGCCGCCGAGGCCGAGCGTGGTGTACCCGGCGAGCATCACCTGCTCACGCACGGTCGCCGGCATGGTTCTCTCTCCTGGTTGGTTCCTGTCGGGCCAGGTCACCCCGGGCAACGAGCCTACGGACGCGCCCGCAGGCCACCGACACCGGGCTGGCGTCCTGCCAGCGTGACGCGCTTGCCGCTACGGTAGCCCCGTGGACCTTTCTCACGGCACGGATCGGGATGGCTGACGGGCTCACCGCCGACGGGCTGGCACGGCTGCACGCAGCGGCCGAGCAGCACGTTGACGACGCGAGCCTGCCCGGCCTGGTCGCCCTGGTGTCCAGGGGCAGCCAGGTGCACGTGGAGGCGCTCGGCAGGCTGGCCGTTGCGGGCGCCCCCGTGGCCAGGGACTCGCTGTTCCGGATCGCCTCCACGACCAAGCCGATCACCGCGGCCGCCACCCTCATGCTGGTGGATGAGGGCGTGATCGCGCTCGACGAGCCGGTTGACCGGCTGCTGCCCGAGCTGTCCGCCCGCCAGGTGCTGCGGCGGCCGGACGGGCCGCTGGGCGACACCTCGCCCGCCGTGCGCCCGATCACCGTCCGGGACCTGCTGACCTTCACCTTCGGGTTCGGCGCGGCCATGGAGATGTTCACCGCCGGTGCGCCATGGCCGGTCATGGCGGCCGCCGACGCGCTCGGGCTGGCCACGTTCGGGCCGCCGGATCCGGAAACGCAGCCGGAACCGGACACCTGGATCGCCGGCCTGGGCACGCTGCCGCTGCTGGCCCAGCCGGGCGAGCGCTGGCTGTACAACACAGGCGCGTCGGTCCTTGGCGTGCTCGTCGCCCGCGCGGCCGGGCTTTCCTATCCCGAGTTCCTGAGTTCCCGGCTCTTCGGGCCGCTGGGCATGCGGGACACGGCGTTCTTCGCCGCCGACACCGGCCGCCTGGCGACCTCATACCGCTCGACGCCCGGTGGCCTGGTCGTGTGGGATCCGCCGGACGGTGCCTGGAGCCATCCGCCGGCGTTCCCGGACGGCGCGGCCGGGCTCGTCTCCACCGCCGACGACCTGCTGGCGTTCGCCAGGATGCTGCTGCGCGGCGGCGAGCCGCTGCTGTCGGCCGACTCGGTTCGCGCGATGACCAGCGACCAGCTCACACCGGAGCAGAAGGCGCGCGGCGGCCTCGGCCCCGGCTTCTTCACCGGCCGGTCGTGGGGGTTCTGCCAGGCGGTGCTGGCGAACGGCTGCTACGGGTGGGACGGCGGGCTCGGCACGTCCTGGCTGGTCGACCCGGCCCACGATCTGGTCATGATCGTGCTGACCCAGCGGATGTTCGAGGGCCCGCAGACGCCGCAGGAACACCGCGACATCCAGGTCGCGGCGTACGCGGCGCTCGCCTGACGGCCGCGCACCGCCGATCCGGGCACGGCTGTGTTCGCTGGGTGCTGTGCCCACAGCCTTTTCCGCACACGGTCCCGGGGGGGTGGCGGGGTGGCGGCGGTTTGGGTGCCAGGTGCGGCGGGTGGGTGCCCGGGGCGGGGGGTGGGGTGGTAGCCAGGCTCAGGTCACGGGAGGCGGACCACGGCCCGCGCCCTGGTGAGCACCTTGGCCTCACCGGACTTCGCCGTGAGCGCCAGAACCACGCGGTTGCCGTCCGTTTTCTCCTCGACCACGCCGCTGACCTCGATGGTCGCGCCGATGTCGTCGTCGGGGACGACCACGGGCGAGGAGAACCTGACGCCGAGCTCGACCAGCGCAGCGCCGGCGCCGGCCCAGTCGGTGACGTAGCGCCCGGCCTGGGCCATGGTGAACATGCCGTGTGCGATCACGTTCGGCAGTCCCACCGACCGGGCGATCCGCTCGTTCCAGTGAATGAAGTTGAAGTCACCGGACGCGCCGCAGTACTTGACCAGGCTGAGCCTCGTCACCGGGTAGCTCACCGGCGCGAGCTCAAGCCCCGGCTTGACGTCGTCGTAGCTGACCTGCGCGGTCATCCGGCACCCCCTCGCTCGACCAGCGTGGAGTGGGCGGTGCACACGTGCTCGCCGTCCACCGTGCGGATCTCGGTCCTGGTCGTCATCAGCACGTTGCGGCCGGCGTCCCTGATGTCGGAGATCGTCGGCTGAGCGACCAGCACGTCGCCGGCCATGAGCTGGCGGGAGTACTCGAACTGCTGCTCGCCGTGCACGACCATGGCGTAGTTCAGCCCGAGGCCGGGGTCGGCCATGGCCTGCGCGGCGGCGGCCATGCTGATCACGATCGCGAACGTGGGCGGCGCGATCACGTCGGCGTACCCGGCGGCCTGCGCGGCCGCCTTGTCGCGGTACAGCGGGCTGGGGTCCCCGATCGCGTCGGCGAATTCGGCGATCTTGACCCTGCTGACCTCGTAGGGCTCGGCAGCGGGAAATGTCCGGCCGAGATACTCGCGGTTGAGCGGCATCCGGCCGCCGCCTACCGCGTCTCGCGGTGCGGCCGGTGGCAGCGGCAGTTCGGGCAGTACTTCATCAGCTCGAGCCGGTCGGGGTCGTTGCGCCGGTTCTTGCGGGTGATGTAGTTGCGGTGCTTGCACTCCTGGCAGGCCAGCGTGATCTTGGGCCTAACGTCTGTCTGAGCCACGAAGGCATGCCTTTCTTCCGTACGGTGTTCCCGGCCCGGCTCGCGGGTACCTGGTGCCCGGCGCGAGCGCTGCCCCTAAGTGTGCTCAAGGGTAGCTGCCCGCGCAATCGGCGAGCCAGTAGCGGAGGCCGGACTTGAACCGGCGACACAGCGATTATGAGCCGCTTGCTCTGCCTGACTGAGCTACTCCGCCCCACCAGCCATTCGCTGCCAGCGATCGCGAAGGCAGACGGCCGGGACCCCGGCAGCCGCCGGGACGCCCCTAGCTTACCGGGATCTGGCGGTAACGCCATCGTGTCACGCCACCCATGGGAGCCAAGAATGCCGGACCGCCCGGGCCAGCCGGTCTGCAAGGATCAGGGGCATGACGGCACCCGGCATCAGCTTCCCCCGCCAGCAGGCCCGCACCATCCGGTACACGCTGGGCGTCCCGCACGCGTTCGCGATCGCCCCGGACGGCAGCCGCGTGGCGTTCCTGCGGGCTCCTTCGGGGACCGACCGCAACATCTGCCTGTGGGTCGCCGACACCAAGCCCGGCTCCCCGCAGGAGCGCCTGGTCGCCGACCCCAGGGGCATCCTGGCCGGCAGCGCGGAAGAGGTTACCCCGGAAGAACGCGCGCGTCGCGAGCGGACCAGGCAGGCTGCCGATGGTGTGGTGAATTTCGCCACCGACGAGGCGGTCACGATCGCCGCCTTCGCGCTGTCCGGCAGGCTGTTCGTGGCCGACCTCACGCCGGCCGGCCCGGAGTCCGATGCCGCCGTCCGCGTGCTCGCGACGCCGGTACCGGTGCTCGACCCGCGTCCCGACCCGACAGGGACGCACATCGCGTACGTGGCCCACGGCGCGCTGCGGGTCGTGGCCTCGAACGGCAGCAGCGACCGGGCGCTCGCCGCGCCCGAGGCCGGGAACGTGACCTACGGCCTCGCCGAGTTCGTGGCGGCCGAGGAGATGGACCGGACCCGCGGGTTCTGGTGGTCACCAGACGGGCAGCAGCTGCTGGTCGCCCGGGTGGACACCTCGCCGGTCTCCCGGTGGTACATCGCCGACCCGGCCAACCCCGACCGCCCGCCCGCCGAGGTGGCCTACCCGGCAGCGGGCACGGCGAACGCCGACGTGAGCCTGATCCTCGCCGGGCTGGACGGCTCCGTGACGCCGGTGAGCTGGGACTCAGCCGCCATGCCTTACCTGATCGCCGCGCACTGGTCGCGCGGCGGGCCGCCGGTGCTGCGGGTATGCTCCCGCGACCAGCGGACCATGCGGGTGCTGGCGGTCTCCGCCGACGGCACGACCGAGCTGGTCTGCGAGGACACCGACCCGCACTGGGTCAACGTGGTGCCCGGCACCCCGGCGTGGACGCCGGGCGGGAAGCTGGTGCGGGTGATCCCCCGCGACGGCGCGTACCGGCTGATGGTCGGCGACGAGCCGGTGACGCCGGTGACGCTGAACGTCCGCGAGGTCCTCGACGCCGGCGGCGACGACGTCCTGGTCGCCGCCACGGCCGAGAACCCGGCCGAGCAGCACGTGTACACCGCGGGCCCGGCCGGCACCGCCCGGGTCACCAGCGAGCCGGGCGTGCACCGGGCGGCCAGGGAGGGCGGGCTGGTGATCACGTCGTCCCAGTCCCTCGCCTGGTTCGGCACCCGGGTGCGGGCGCGCCGCGGCGGCGCGGAGGCCGGCGAGATCCGGTCGCTCGCCGAGGCCCCGGTGCTGGCCCCCGAGGTGACGTTCCTGACCGCGGGCCCGCACGAGGTGCGGTGCGCGCTGCTGCTGCCGCGCGGGCACAAGCCGGGGTCGGCGCGGCTGCCGGTGCTCTGCGACCCCTACGGCGGCCCCGCCACGCAGCGCGTTCTCTCCTCCCGCATGGCCTACCTGACCTCGCAGTGGTTCGCCGACCAGGGGTTCGCCGTGCTCATCGCCGACGGCAGGGGGACCCCGGGCCGCGGGCCGGGCTGGGACCGCCTGATCCACTACGACGAGGCCACGCCGAACGTCGAGGACCAGGTGGCGGCGCTGCACGCGGCGGCCGCCGCCCACCCCGACCTGGACCTGTCCAGGGTCGGCATCCGCGGCTGGTCGCACGGCGGCTTCCTGGCCGCGCTGGCGGTGCTGCGGCGGCCCGACGCGTTCCACGCGGCGGTGGCCGGCGCGCCCGTCACCGACCAGCGCCTTTACGACACGTTCTATACCGAAAGGTACCTGGGTCACCCGGACGAGCACCCGGAGGCGTATGAACACAACTCGCTCATCGCGGACGCGCCGAAGCTGGAGCGGCCGCTAATGCTGATCCACGGGCTCGCCGACGACAACGTGGTGGTGGCGCACACGCTGCGGCTCTCATCGGCGCTGCTGGCGGCGGGCCGGCCGCACACCGTGCTGCCGCTGACCGGGGTCACCCACATGCCCAGGCAGGAAGAGGTCGCGGAGAACCTGCTGCTGCTGCAGGTCGACTTCCTCAAGAAGGCGCTCGGCGCAGGCGGCTGAACCCGCACCTCCCGGCGTGAACCGGGCGCCGTCCCCACGCAACAGAGGTGTGATGGACGACGACGGCCTGATCGCCGCGGCCGCGGGCGGCCGCGACACGGCGCTGCGGGAACCGTCCGCCCGGCACGCGCGGTCGCTGGCCTGGGGGTGGGTAGCTGGCCGATGATGCCCGCCCGTTCAGCCGCCTCGCCGGCTCCCCCCGGGCTCGCCGCCGTCCCCGGCGGCGCTGGCCGCGGCGCTGGCCGTGGCGCCTGCCGCGAGCCTGGCCTCCGGGCGCTGAACGACATCGGCGGCGGCGACCGCGACGACCACGGCCGCCGCGCAGGCCCCCAGGGCGAGCGCAGAGAGGTGCGGCGCGGCAAATCCCAGCAGGCCGAGGACCGCCAGGGCCCCGATCCGGGGCCAGGACGCTGCCCGCCAGATGACGGCCTTGAACGCGGCGTGCCCGGCCAGGAAGAGGCCGACGCCGCCGAGGATCAGCCAGGACGTTGCCGCGCGGCCCACCGCGCCCGGGTTGGCCACAGTCACCTCGTCGGCCGCCGCGCCGACGATGATCCCTGCGATCATGACCGGGTGGATGAAATGGTAGGCCGAGCGGCCAAGCCGCCCGGGGTCGTCCGAGGTGGCGATGACCCGGGCCCCGTCGTCGGCGCTGCGGTCGAAGTACAGCCACCACAGCCCGATGCTGCCGCACAGCGCCACGGCGAACGCCGCCACCTCCGCCGGGGTTACGCGGGCCAGCCCGGACAGCGTCGCCCCGATGACCACGATCGACTCGCCGAGCGCGATGAGCATGAACGCCTGGCAGCGCTCGGCGAAGTGGCCTCCCTCGATCGTCCACTCTCGCGTGGTCGAGCGCCCGAGCCCAGGCGTGTAGAAGCCGGCGATCCCGCCGAGCAGGTCGACGCCGACGGCGCCGGCCCACAGCGCGGCGCGTGCGTTGCCGCTGGCGATCCCGCCCAGGACGGCCAGGGTCCCGCTCACCAGGCACCACGCGAGGATCCGCTGGAAGTTGCGCCGCAGCGGCCTGCCCCTGAGCGCCACCACCGCGAACACGCTACGCCCGATCTGCATGGCCGCGTAGGCGGCGCCGACGGCCAGCCCGCGCGCGGAGAACGCGCCGGGCAGCGCAGCCGACATGACCAGGCTGGCGGCGGCCAGGCCGAGCAGCAGCAAGCGGACGGCGATCCGGTCGGGATCGAGCCAGTTGGTGACCCAGGTGGTATAAACCCACACCAGCCACACCATGAGCAGCAGCAGGCCCGCCCTGAGCGCTCCGGTCGTCGTCGCATGTGCCAGCAGGTAGTGCGAGATCTGGGTCACGGCGAACACGTAGACCAGATCGAAAAACAGTTCGATATTCGTGACCCGCTCGGCGCCTGCCCGCGTCCGCATCAGATCAAGCGGCCTGGCTTCGTGCACGCTGCCCGCTCCCGTCTCGCTGCGCCTTACCGGGGCCGAGTTATGGTAGGCGAACCTCCACAGGGGACCTGGGCGCTCAGGCACCGCGCCCGCGAGGGCAAGCCGGTCAGCATTGGGCGGAATGACGGGGACGAGCGGGCGTGCGGGATGCTAGATCCTTACAGAGACAAAAGCTCCTCAGTGAGGTCCAAGCCGGTGACGTGTCCGTGAAGTGCCGCGACCGCCCGTTGCCCGGGCCCTTGGGCACCCCGCGCGGCACGGAGCGCGATCCCGAGCCCGCCTGGGGCCGGCGGCTGGCAGGCCAGATCGCTGGTGCCGTGCGCCTGGGCCACATGCGATGGTACGCGCTGCGGCCGGAGCATGGGCTGGCATTCGACCGGCGCCGCCTGGTGATCTGGTACGCGGGCTTCGCGGCTTATGCGGGCCTGGTCACGTTCTTCAGCGGGGGCGGCGCGGACGGGATCTGGGGCGGCTGGGCCACGGCCGGATACGCCCTCGCCGCGCTGCTCGCGGCGCGTTCCCGGGGTTACGCCGTGCCGCTGCTGTCGGCCCTGGCCGTCGCCCTGCTCGCGCCCATGGCCTGGCTGGCCATACGCGACCCGGCCACGGCCGACGTCAGCGTGGTCACCCGCTCGGCCGTGCTGCTGCTGCGGTACGGCAGCCCCTACCTGGGCGCGGGCAAGCTGGCCACCTGGCAGTCCTACAACCCGTACCTGCCGGCGATGGCCATCTTCGGCCTGCCGAGCGCGATCGGCCTGCCCGGCCTGATGGGCGACCCGCGGCTCTGGCTGACCGCCGCCTCGGCGGCGCTGCTCGCCGTCGCGTTCGGCCTGGTCGCCCCGCACCGCGCCGCCCGGTGCGCGTCCTGCCGCCGGATCGCGGGATGGTGCGCGCTGTTCGCCGTGGCCTCGCCGGTGCTGGCGCTGCCGCTGGCCGTCGGGATCACCGACCCGCCGGTGATCGCCTTGATGTGCCTGGCGCTCGCGTGCGCCGCCAGGTTCGGCCGCACCCGGTCACCGCGGCTGCCGCTGGCCGCCGGGGTGGCCATCGGGCTGGCGTGCGCGATGAAGGCCACCGCCTGGCCGGCGCTCGCGGTGATCGCCGCGATGTTCCTGGCCCGCGACGGCGTGCGCGTGGCCGGCCGGTTCGTGGCGGCGTCCCTGCTGACGACCGCCGGCCTGATCGCGGCCACCGCCCCCGGGCTGCTGAAGACGCCGACTGGCCTGCTGCAGAACACCGTTCTCTACCCGCTCGGGATGACCTCGCACAAGACGCCGGCGGCGAGCCCGATGCCCGGCCACCTGCTGGCGGTCACCGGCGAGGCCGGCCACCTGGCCGCCATCGGGCTGCTGATCGCGGCCGCGGTGGTGATCGCAGCCTCGCTGGTCGTGCGGCCGCCGGCGGACGTCGCCGCCGCCACCAGGCGCCTGGCGATCGCGCTGGCCGTGATGTTCGCGCTCGCCCCGGCCACCAGGTTCGGCTACTTCTCCTACCCGGTCGCGCTGCTTGGCTGGCTGGCCATGACCAGCGGGAGCGCCCGGCGGGCCGAGCCTGACCTCCCGGCCGCCGAGGCCGCCATACCCGCGAGGGCGGCGGGCGCGACCGCGCCCGCCGCGCCCGGTTCCGGCCGCAGCGAGATGCTGCGCTGGGCCGTGTCCCGCCTGGCGGGAAAGCCCCTGGCGGTCGGCAGGGCCCGCCGCAGGAAGGCCGGCCAGGACCCGATGACCCTTTAGGGCATCGGTCACGCCACCGGAACGCATCGTCTCGCCGGGAGCGGTCGCCTCGCTCACCTCACCCGCGGTCAGCGCGGTCAGCGGCGGCGTGGCCACCGCGGCCGGCGCGCTGCTGATCCGGCTGGCCTTCCCCGCCGTGGCCGGCTACCGCGGGCCCGGCGAGCCCCCCGCCGTGCCCTCCCCCGGCCCCGGTGATCGCCGTGCCGCGGATGTCTGCGCCCCCGGCGAGCGGGGGCCGGAGACGCCGTAGGGTCATCACCGTGGCAGGCTCGGCGACCGCGTGCAAGGGGCAACAGTGACCACGATTCCTCCGCCCATGTTCAGCTTCCCGCTGTCCGACGACGCGGTCCTCATCCTGAGGACGGCGTCGATCACTGACGCCTATCACCAGCTGGTCACCGCCAATCAGGAACGGCTGGCACGGTGGGAGCCGTGGGCCGTGAAGCCCCAGGCGATCAGCGAGACACGGGCCTTCCTCGAGGCGAGCGCGCGGAGCTGGCTGGACGGCTCGGAGCTCCCGGTGGCCATCGCGGTCAGGGAGGACGGGCAGTGGCACCTGGCCGGGGCGGCGGGCCTGCGGATCAACGGCTATACCCGGAGCGGGGAGGTCGGCTACTGGATCGACGGCGGCCACGAGGGCCGGGGCCTGATCACCATGACCGTGGCGGCGCTCCTCGACCAGGCGTTCGGGCCGCTCGGCATCGACCGGGTCACCCTGCACACCGACCCGGCGAACGAGCGGAGCCGGGCCGTGGCCAGGCGCCTGGGCTTCGTCGAGGAGGCCACGCTGCGGCAGGCCACGGCCTTCCCCGACGAGCGCAGGGACGAGGTCGTCTACGGGATCATGGCCGGGGAGTGGCGCGGCGTCATGAGTAGCGGCCCTTGACCCGGTCGCCCGCCGGGTCGAACGGCGGCCGCAGCGAGACCGTGGCGTCGCACAGGTCCCCCCCGACGTTCACCTGGTACCGGCCGGACCTGGCGACGTCCGGCGTGACCACCTCCCCGGCGGGGTGGCGGACGTACGCCAGCCCCACAGCCCCGCCGACCGCCTCGCCCCAGGCTCCCGAGGTCACCTGGCCGACGGCCACCCCGTCCCGGAGCACCAGCTCGCCACCCCAGATCATCGCCGCCGGATCGGCCAGCACCAGGGAGACCAGCCTGCGGCGGGGCCCTTCCGCGCGCGCCTTCTCCACCGCCTCCCGGCCGAGGAACGCGACCGGCGTCTTGAGCTTGCACGCGAACAGCAGCCCGGCCTCGACGGGGTTGTAGTCGGGGGTGAGCTCGCGGCCGATGGCCCGGTACCCCTTCTCCAGCCGCATCGACTCGATCGCGTAGTAGCCGCCGTTCACCAGGCCGAGGCCGGCCCCTGCCGCGGTGAGGTCCTCGTACACCCCGACGGCGAACTCCGCGGGAACGTAGAGCTCCCAGCCAAGCTCGCCGACGTAGGTGATCCGGGTAGCCCGGACCGTGGCGTAGCCGAGGTCGATCTCGCGGCTGGTGCCGAACGGGAAGGCCTCGTCGCCGGTGTCGGCCCGCGACAGCAGCGAGAGCAGCTCCCTCGACCGCGGCCCCATCACCCCGTACACCGCGTACGCGGAGGTCACGTCCACGAGCGACGCGCGGCTGCCGGCCGGGATCCGCCTGGTGATGTGATCCTTGTCGTGCTCGGTGGCGCCCGCGCTGCTGACCAGCAGGAACTCCGTCTCCGAGAGCCGGGTGACGGTGATGTCGGCCTCATAGGTGCCGCGGGCGTTGAGCATCCCGGTGTAGACGGTCCGGCCGGGCTCGACCCCGATGTCGGCCGTGCACAGCCACTGCAGCACCTGCTCCGCGTCCCGGCCGGCCACCAGGTACTTGGAGAACGAGGTCTGGTCGAACAGGGCCACGCGGCTGCGGGTGGCCCGCTGCTCGGCCGACGACCAGGGCTGCCAGTTCTGCTTTCCCCAGCCGTACTCGATGGCGGCCGGCTCGCCCGGCGGCGCGAAGAAGTTCGCCCGCTCCCAGCCCATCTTGCTGCCGAAGCCGGCGTTGGCGCGGGCGAGCAGGTGGTAAGCGGGCGAGCGGCGCAGCGGCCTGGCGCTGGCCAGCTCCCGGTTGGGCCACGGCACCGCGTAGTGCAGGCCGAGCACCTCGCCGACCCGGTCGCGCAGCCACTGGTTGTTGCCGTTGAAGCGGGCGAACCGGCGGATGTCGACGGCTGACAGGTCGAGGCTGGGCTCCCCGTCGGTGATCCACTCGGCCAGCGCCCGGCCGGCGCCGCCCGCCGACGCGATGCCGACCGAGTTGAAGCCGGCGCCGACGAAGAAGTTCCGCAGCCCGGGCGCCTCGCCGAGGATGAACTGGTTGTCGGGGGTGAAGCTCTCCGGGCCGTTGTAGAACTTCTTGATCCCGGTCTCGGCGAGGACCGGGATCCGCGCCACCGCGTTCTCCATCAGGATCGAGAAGTGCTCCCAGTCCTCGTCGAGCAGCCGGAACTCGAACGGGTGCGGCAGCGCGTCCGGCGCGACCCAGGGCTTGGCCTCGGGCTCGAACCCGCCGACCAGCAGGCCGCCCACTTCCTCCTTGATGTAGGTGTAGCCGTCCGGGTCGCGCAGGATCGGCAGGTCCCGGTGCACCCCGGGCACCTGCTCGGTCACCACGTAGAAGTGCTCGGCGGAGTGCAGCGGGACGGTCACCCCGCACATGGCGCCGACCTGCTTCGCCCACTGGCCCGCGCAGTTGACCACGACCTCGGCCTCGACGTCACCGGCGTCGGTGCGGATGCCGGTCACCGCTCCCCCGGCCTGCAGGATCCCGGTCACCCGGGTCCGCTCGCGGATTACCACGCCGCGGTCGCGCGCGCCCTTGGCCAGCGCGTAGGTCAGGTCGGTCGGGTTGGCCCGGCCGTCGTCGGGCAGCCAGATCGCCCCGGCGAGGTCGCTGGTGTCCATCACCGGGTAGAGCTCGGCGGCCCGCTCCGGGCTGATCAGCTCGCATTCGAGCTGGTAGGCCTCGGCCGCCGCGGCCGTCCGGCGCAGCTGCACCAGGCGCTCCGGCGTTCGGGCCACGGTGACGCCGCCGCAGCGGCGGAAGCCGGTGGACAGGCCGGTCTCCTGCTCGAGCCTGCCGTACAGCTCGGTGGAGTACTGCACCAGCCTGGTGCCGTTCTCCGACGCGCGGAGCTGGCCGACCAGGCCCGCCGCGTGCCAGGTGGTGCCGCACGACAGCTGGCCCTGCTCGACCAGCAGGACGTCGGTCCAGCCCATGCACGCGAGGTGGTAGGCGACGCTGGTGCCGATCACCCCCCCGCCGATGACCACGACCCGGGCGCGGCCGGGCAGGGCGGATGCGCCAGGGGTGGCCGGGCGGGAGGCGCGCGGGTCGGGGGCCGGCGGGCGGGGGGCGGCCGG
>JASHPR010000287.1 GCA_030038015.1 Streptosporangiaceae bacterium | reverse complement strand
ATCCGCGGCTTGATCACGCGGATCCGCTTCACCGGCAGCCCGAGCAGCGGCGCCACCATGCGGCGGACGTGGAACGGGACCTGAGTAGAGGTGCGGAGCACGAGCCGCTCGTCCTCGTCGAGCCAGCCGATCGTCACGTGCGGCTCGATCGCGCAGTGCTGGACTCGCTGGACGCGGAACGTTTCCTCGAAGATATGATCGGCCCCCGCCATGGCCGACTCGATGTCCGCCACGGTCGCGCCCTCGATGTGGTTGCTGATGTTGCGGGCCGCATCGTGAATGCCCACGCTGTCGTCCTCGTCGTGAATCACCGGAGCGCCCGGCGCCAGCGCCTGCGTCTCGTCGAAGACCGCCGGGAGGATCTCGTAGCTCACCTTGATCCGGCGGCAAGCCTCGGCGGCGATCTCCTCGGTGTCGGCGGCGACCGCGGCCACCCTGTCGCCGACGTGCCGCACCTTGTCGTCGAAGCTCACCTGGTCCCACGGATAGGGATTGGGCCATGACTGGCCGCCCGAGGCGTACTTGACCCGCGGGGTGTTACCACTGTGCACCACCGCGTGCACGCCGGGCAGCTGGCGAGCCTGCGAATCGTCGATGGCCACGATGCGGGCATGGGCGTGCGGGCTGCGCAGCACCTTCGCGTGCAGCATGCCGCGGATCTCGACGTCGTCGGTGAACGCGGCGTTGCCCTTCACCAGCCGCACGGCATCGATCTTGTGCTCGGGCCTGCCGACAACGGCGGTGCAGGGGACGTCCGCCATGGCGACCAGACGCGGCGTGGCCGGTGATGCCTGCTCGCCAGGGCCGGAGAACCCGTGTCCGCTGACCGGGCGCTGGCCTGCCCGACCCGCGCCGGACAACTCAGCGTCGCCGTCGGGCACGGCGCCCGGGCCAGTCAGGCGCGGGACTGCCAGCGCCTCCATCGGCGGGCGCTTATCACCCCGCAGCGCCGCGGCGGCCCGCTGCACTGCCTCGACCACCTTGACGTAGCCGGTCTCGCGGTCGAGAACTCCCGACAGCGCGTCCCGGATCTCGCGCTCCGATGGATCGTCATTGCGCCTTAGCAGCGTCTCGATCGCCAGGACCAGCGCGCCGGCCGAGTAGCCGGACTGCAGCGCCCCGGCGTCCACGACTGCCTCCTGGATCGGATGGAGCATGCCCACCGCGGCGTTGAGGCGCTCGACCGTCGTCACGTCGTGGCCGTCGGCCTGGGCCGCGAGCAGCACGTCCGCGGCCACCAGCCGACCGTCGATCAGCACGGCCGCCGCGCCGGTCTCGCCCGTGCCCGACCCGTAGCGGACGCTGAAGCAACCCTCGCGGCGCAGCACCGCCAGCAGCGAATCGCCGGGAGCGCAGTCAAGCTGCCTGTCGACGCCGTTGAGCGTGAGATGAAGATGCATCACGTGACCGCCTCCACTGCCCGCCGCGCAAGCGTGACCGCAAGGGCGCGGCGGTACGCCGATGAGCCGCGGAAGTCGCCGGGCGGGTCGAGCCGCTCTGCCCAGGCGGCTGCCTCCGCGCGGGACCGAATCAGCGCCGTCCTGCTCAGCACCGGCCTGGCAGCGACCCCGCTCAGTGCCAGCCGCACGCCGTCGGCCGCGCCGCGCGCCACGGCGCACACGATCGGCCTGTCGGCAGGCGTCCGGCCGGTACGCGCGGCGGCGATGATGCCGTCGCCTGCGATGCAGACGCGGGTGATGATCGTGTCCCGCAGCGACCGGTGATCCCCCAGCAGCACATCGAGTGGAAGTTCCTGTACGCCGTGCGACTGTGCCAGCGTCACCATGGCATCGCAGGCCAGCAGGGTGGCCAGGAACTCGCTCTCCCAGTGCCCGGTCGCGACGCAGCCGCCGATGGTCGCGGCGGCCCGCAGCGTGCTCGGCGCTTCGCGCCGGGCCGCCTCCCTGACCGCCGCGGGCACGACCATCTCATCGGCGATCTGCTGCAGCGTCGCGGTCGCGCCGACCGACGCTCCGGTGGGTGTCGGCTCGATCCGGTCCAGGCCGAGTGCCTGCAGGTCGACGATCTCGACCGGGTCGCCGGACGGCGCGGCGTTCACCTTGGTGCCGCCGCCGATCGGGACCGCGGCGCGGCGGTGCACGAGCGCGAGCGCGCCGTCGAGAGTAGCTGGCCTCCAATAAGCCGACACTGTGCCCATAAGGTGACGGTGATTGTTGCCCGTGATCGCGGCTAGAGTCGAAGGTCCCCGCCCACGACTCCTCAGCTCTCCAACCGCTGGTCACGGCGGCCGGCTGCGCTGGCACCAAGACTGTGCAGACGGCTGCCCAGAGTTTAGGACGGCTGCCATTGCCCGTCATGGTCGTGCGGTTTGGCGCAAGCCCACCGGCAAGCAAGCTTGCCCCGATCCAGCCGACGGGAGAGTCTGATGGGATGGGCACTGACCAGCTGACCTGGTTCAATGAGCTGTCGGACCGAGCGGCGCAGCAGGCACTGCTAGAGTGCTGCTCGGCATCGAAATGGGCGGAGCAGATGGTAGCGGCGCGGCCTTACGCCTCTCCGCAGGATGCCATCCGGCAGTCGAACGCGATCGTCGCTGCCTTGACCGTCGCCGACCTGGCCGACGCTCTGGCTGGCCACCCGCGGATCGGCGAGCGGCCGGATGGAGGCAACGGCACCCCCGGGGCCACTCATTGGTCCTGGCAGGAACAATCCGGCGTCGATGCCGATGATGCCACCACAGGGCCGGCGCTGGCCGAGGCAAACCTGGAGTATGAGCAGCGGTTCGGGCATATTTACCTGGTGTGCGCTTCCGGCCGGACAGGGAAAGAACTGCTCGACGTGGTGCGCGGGAGGCTTCAGAACGCGCCCGAGGATGAATGGCAGGTCGTGCGGACTGAGTTGCAGAAGATCAATGCGCTCAGACTGCAACGGCTCATGGCGAGCTAACCGTGAGTGGGATCTCCACCCATGTGCTGGACATCGCCGCTGGCCGCCCCGCGGCCGGGATGCGCGTCCGGCTGGAACGCGTCGGGTCTGCCGGGGCGGAGGAGGAGATAGCCGCAGCCACTACCGACGCCGGCGGCCGGATCTCCAGCTTTGGGCCGGAGGTAACCGAGCCGGGCACCTACCGGCTGATCTTCGACACCGGCGGCTACCTCGCGCGGCAACGTGCCAACAGCGCGAGTGGCACCGCCAGCGCGCCCTTCTTCCCCGAAGTCAGGGTCACCTTCGCCGTAACTGACGGACGCGAGCACTACCACGTTCCCCTCCTGGTGAGTCCGTTCGGCTATTCCACCTATCGAGGGAGCTGACGTGGGCTACGTGCTGGGCGCCCATCAATACGGAAAAGCCGAGACCAGGGTGGTCCGCATTTACCGGCACGCGGACCAGCACCTGATCCGCGACCTGAAAGTGTCGACCTCGCTGCGCGGCGACTTTGCCGACGCCTACCTATCCGGCGACCAGGCCAGCGTGCTGCCGACAGACAGCCAGAAGAACACCGCGTACGCGTTCGCGCTCGAGCGTGGCGTGACCGATATCGAGTCTTATGCGCTGGCGCTGGCCAGGCATTTCGCCGACGAGATCGAGCCGGTGCGCGGCGCGCGGGTCGACGTCGACGAGTACCAGTGGGAGCGGGTTCGGGTGGCTGGCGACGAGCATCCGCACGCCTTCGTCCGGGCCGGCCAGGAGGTAAGGACCACCTCAATAGCCGTGGAGGGCCGCGGGCATGAGCAACGCGCCTGGATCCTGTCCGGGCTGCGGGATCTGGTGCTGTTGAAGTCGACTGGATCAGAGTTCGCCGGGTTCCTGCGCGACCGGTATACGACCCTGGCCGAGACTGACGACCGGGTGCTGGCCACGTCGCTCACCGCTCGCTGGCGCCATATGCGCCCGGAAGGTGACTGGGACGCCCTGCATGCGAGCATCCGCCAGGTGCTGATCGAGCAATTCGCAACGGTGCACAGCCGCGCGCTGCAGCAGAGCCTTTGGGAGATGGGCCAGGCTGTCCTGGCAGCCCGCGAGGAAATCGCCGAAATCAGGCTGTCCGCACCGAACAGGCATCATTTCCTGGTCGATCTGAGTCCGTTCGGGCTAACGAACCGAGGGGAGGTGTTCCACGCGGACGACCGGCCCTACGGTCTGATCCAGTGTGCAGTGCAGCGAGACGATGCGCCGCCCGCCGGTCCGGCCTGGGATGCGCCTCATTCGTTCGCCGGATGACCAGATAGCTGAACGACGCAGGCACAGCGCAGCGTCGCCAAGGAGGCCGCAGCCGATGAGCAGAGGGGCGTGACGGACAGTGCGAGTTACTGCGACAGTCAACGGCCAGACCAGGGAGGCCGACGATGTCTGGGAGGGCGGGAGCCTGCTCTTTGTGCTGCGCGAGCGGCTCGGCCCGCCGGGCTCGAATGCCTGTGAGCGAGGCGGATGCGGATCCTGCACGGTGTACCTCGACGGCGTGCGGGCCTGCGGAGGCCTGGTGGCGGCCGGGCAGGCCGCCGGATGGAGCATCGTCACGGTCGAGGGACTGGCGGGAAACCTGTGCCGATGCACCGGCTGCGAGAAAGTCCTGGACGCGGTTCGCCTGGCGGCGCGGGAGATGAGCGGAGAGGCTGAGTGAGCGCCCCGGTCACCGCGGCGACCCCGGCCACCTTGGTCCTCGACCGCTGCGCGGTTGTCACCATGGACGGCCAGGGCGGCGAATACGCCAGCGGCCACGTTGTTGTCACCGGCAAAGTGATCAGCGCGGTCGGCCCGGGAAGTCCGCCGCCCGGCAGCCTTGCTAGCTCGGCCAGCACCGGCACCATGAGGCGCATCGACGCTAGCGGCTGCTTGGCCACTCCCGGACTGATCAACACCCACCATCATCTGTATCAGTGGGGCACCAGGGGGATGGCGGCCGACGCGGCTCTGTTTGAGTGGCTGACCGAGTTGTACCCGGTTTGGGCCCGGATGGACGCCGGGATGGTGCGGGCTCTGGCCACCGCCGCCCTCGCCTGGCTAGCCAAGTCCGGCTGCTCGACCACGATGGACCATCACTACGTTTTCCCAAGATCGGGCGGCGATTTGCTTGGTGCGACTATCGCTGCTGCGCAGCAGGTCGGCCTCCGGTTTCACCCGACGCGCGGTTCGATGGATCTCGGCGCAAGCTCCGGCGGCCTGCCGCCGGACGACGTGGTGGAAGACCGCGACGCAATTCTCCTGGCCAGCCAGGCTGCCATCGAGCAGTTCCACGACGACTCGCCGCATTCGATGCTGCGGATCGGCCTGGCCCCATGCTCGCCGTTCTCGGTCACCAGCGGGCTTCTCACCGAAGCAGCGCACTTGGCGCGCCAGGCCAAGGTGCGCTTGCATACGCACCTAGCCGAGACCGCGGAAGAGGACCAGTACTGCGCGCAGCACTTCGGGTGCACGCCGGTCGAATATCTCGACTCCCTCGGCTGGCTTGGTGATGATGTCTGGCTAGCGCACGCGGTGCACCTTGACGACGCGGCCATCGCCAGGCTCGCCGCGACCGGTACCGGAGTCGCCCATTGCCCGTCGTCCAATGGGCGCCTCGGTGCGGGCATCTGCCGGACCCACGACCTGCTTGCTGCCGGGGTCCGCGTGGGCCTCGGCGTGGACGGCGCCGCCTCGAGCGAGGAAAGCTCGCTGATCGGGGAAGTCAGGCAGGCCACGCTGACAGCGCGCGCGGCGGGCGGATCGCACGCGATGCCGGTTCGCCAGGCGCTTGAACTGGCAACCATGGGCGGTGCGCGGCTGCTCGGCCGGGATCAGGAGATCGGCTCGCTGGAGGCTGGCAAGCTCGCGGACATCGCACTGTGGCGACTGGACACCCTGCCCCACGCGGGCATCGCCGACCCGGTGGCCGCGCTTGTGCTCGGCGCCCGCCCGCCGCTGGAGCTGCTGCTGGTCAACGGGGAGACGATCGTCGAGCGGGATCAGCTGGTCACTGTCGATGAGCGACAGGCAGCTGCGAACTCGCGCCGCGCTGCCGCCGCGCTCGCCGAGAGTTGATGACCCTCGATTCGGCGGGCTCATATGAGGGCTC
>JASHPR010000286.1 GCA_030038015.1 Streptosporangiaceae bacterium | reverse complement strand
TCCCGGACGAGGTGCTCGATGCGCTGCGCGAGTGCCTGCGTCGCGGCGCCCGGATTGTCTCGTTGTGCACGGGCGCCGTCGTCCTGGCCGCCGCCGGGATCCTGAACGGCCGCCCGGCCACCACGCACTGGTCGGAATGCGCCGAGATGGCCCGGCGGTATCCCCGGGTCCGGGTGGATCCTGGCGTGCTGTATGTCGATGACGGGAACGTGATGACGTCGGCGGGAAGCGCCGCCAGCATCGACCTCTGCCTGCACCTGGTGCAGCGCGACTACGGAACCGAGGTCGCGACCCGGCTGGCCAGGGACCTTGTGGTCCCGCTGCAACGCGATGGCGGGCAGGCCCAGTACATCGAGGCGCCGGTACCGGTGCTCGATGCCGCGAACCTGTTCGCCGACACCGTGGCCTGGCTGCAGGAGCACCTGGACCAGCCGGTGACCGTCAACGACCTGGCCGCCCGCGCGGCCATGAGCCCGCGGACGTTCGCCCGGCGCTTCCTCGCCGCAGTCGGGACGACCCCCTACCAGTGGCTCGTGCAGGAGCGCATCCGGCTGGCGCAGCGGCTGCTGGAAACCTCTGACCTGCCGGTGGATGCGGTCGCCGCGAGGAGCGGCTTCGGCTCGGCCGACAACTTCCGCAAGCATTTCGCCCGGGTCCTGCGCACCAGCCCCCAGGCGTACCGGCGCGCCTTCAGGGAGCGGCGCCGCGGGCGGGCCGGCCCCGGGGCGGCTAGCGCAAGCCCGGCCGCTTGGCCAGCGCGGTCTCCAGCAGCCGGTCGATGAGCTGCGGGAATGGCAGGCCGCTGGCCTCCCACATCTTCTGGAAGTAGGACGCGGGGGACAGGCCGGGGATCGTGTTGATCTCGTTGATCAGGATCTGCCCGTCCGGGGTGTAGAAGAAGTCCACCCGGGCCAGGCCCTCACAGGAGACCGCCTCGAACGCCTGCGCGGCCATCCGGCGGATCTCCTCCTGGTGCTCCGCGGGGATCGGCGCGGGGATCGCCATCCCGCTGGCCGCGTCCAGGTACTTCGCCTCGAAGTCCCAGAATTCCTCGCCGCCGTCGATCAGCAGCTGCCCGGGCAGGCTGGTGTCGGGCGGGCCGCCGTCGCGCCCCTCCAGCACCGAGCACTCGATCTCCCTGCCCTCGATCGCGGCCTCCACGATCACCTTCGGGTCGTAGGCCCGCGCGGCGGCGATCGCGGCGTGCAGCTCAGCCATGTCCGAGGCCTTGGACGTGCCGATGCTGGATCCGCCGCGGGCGGGCTTGACGAACAGCGGCCAGCCCAGCTCGGCGATCGCGTCCAGCACCCGCTTGCGCTCCGGGTCCGCCAGCGACAGGGCGCCCTCGTCCTCCTCCAGCGGCCAGTCCCGCTCGCGCACCACCACGTGCGGCCCCACCGGCAGCCCCTTCGCCCGGAAGATGATCTTCATGTACTCCTTGTCCATGCTGACCGCGCTGGCCAGCACGCCGGCGCCCACGTACGGCACGCCCGCCATCTCCAGCAGGCCCTGGATGGTCCCGTCCTCGCCGAACGGCCCGTGCAGCACCGGCAGCACCACGTCCACCTCGCCGAGCAGGTGCGGTATCTGGGCGGGCGCGCTGGTGGTGACGGCCTGCCCCGCGCCGTGCAGGGCGGGCGCCCGCCCGGCCCACGGGACGACCTGCGTGCCGGGCTCGGCCACCGCCTCCACGGACGGCAGCCGGCCGTCGGTGACCGCGAGCCGGCCCGGCGCGTCCGCGGCCAGCACCCAGCTGCCCTCACGGGTGATGCCGACGGGGATCACCGCATACTTGCCGCGGTCGATCGCCCCGAGCATGTTGCCGCCCCCCATGCAGGACACCGCGTGCTCGGGTCCCCTGCCGCCGAAGACGACCGCGACCCGGATCTTGCGCTGCTCGTTCACGCTGCTCCTTTCCCGTTCCGGCCCTGTCCCGTTCCGGGTAAGGGGGGCAATCTACCTACCCTGAGGCTAGCCGTCAGACGCCATAGCGTTCAGGCTTCGCCGAACGGCTGGTGAGCAGGGCGGGCACCTTGCTCACCGCCAGGCCATGGTGCATGACCGCCACCATGACCTCGGTGATCGGCATCTCGACGCTGTGCCGCCTGGCCAGTTCGAGCACCGACAGCGATGACTGCACGCCCTCGGCCGTCTGCCGCGTGATCGCGATCACCTCGTCGATGGCCATTCCCCGGCCCAGGTTCTCGCCGAACGTGCGGTTACGGGAGAGCGGCGAGGTGCACGTGGCCACCAGGTCACCCATGCCGGCCAGCCCGGCGAACGTGTGCTGGTCGGCCCCGAGCGCGGCGCCGAGCCTGGTGGTCTCGGCGAGCCCCCGGGTGATCAGCGACGCGCGCGTGTTGTCGCCGAGTCCCATGCCCGTCGCCACCCCCACCGCGATCGCGATCACGTTCTTGACCGCCCCGCCGAGCTCGCAGCCGATCACGTCAGGGTTTGTGTACGGGCGGAAGTAGCCGGTGTGGCAGGCCTGCTGCAGCCGCTCGGCGGCGGCCGTGTCGGCGCACGCGACCACGGTCGCGGCGTACTCGCGGCGGGCGATCTCACGGGACAGGTTGGGGCCGGAGACCACGGCGATCCGGTCCGCCGGGGCCCCGGTCACCTGGCCGATCACCTCGCTCATCCGGTTGCAGCTGCCGAGCTCGATTCCCTTGATGAGGCTGACCAGAAGGGCGCCGGGCGGCAGCAGCGGCGCCCACCCGGCCAGGTTCTCCCGCAGCGACTGCGCCGGGACGGCCAGGACCACCATGTCCGCGCCGTCCAGCGCCTCCGCCGGGTCCGCGGTCGCCCGCATCGCGGCGGTGAGCTCGATCCCGGGCAGGTACTCAACGTTCTCGTGGCCGGCGTTGATCCCCTTGGCCACCTCTGGCCTGCGCGCGTAGAGCACCGCGGGGGTGCCGGCGTCGCAGAGCACCTGGGCAAACGTGGTGCCCCACGAGCCGGCGCCCATGACCGCGGCCTTCACGTCGGCGTTGCCTCGGTGCCAGAGTCGGCGGCCGCCTCCGCCACGGGGCGGCCGTCACGGTCGCGCGCTTCCTGCCGCGCCTGGCGGCGGGCGATTGCCGGGTGGAAGGGCTCCGCGGGCGGTGTCTCGCCGCGGATGCCGGCCAGCAGGCCGGTGATGTCCCGCATGATCGCCTCGGTGGCCTCGCGCAGGATCTGCGACGTCAGCGGCTTGCCCTGGAACCGGGACAGGTCGACGGGCGGCCCGGCGACGATCTGGACGGTGGTGCGCGGCAGCAGGTGGGGGCGGAAGCTGCCGTACGGCAGGATCCGCTGCGCCCCCCACTGGGCGACCGGTATCACCGGCACGCCGGTGGCCAGCGCGGCCCTGGCCACGCCGGTCCTGGCCACCATGGGCCACAGGCCGGGGTCCCTGGTCGCGGTGGCCTCCGGGTAGAAGATCACGCAGGCCCCGTCCCGCAGCCCTCGCTCCACGTCCCTGAGCACCAGCGCCGCGTCAGCCTGGCCGCGGTAGACCGGCAGCTGCCCGGTGCCCCGCATGACCGTGCCGAGCCCCTTGATGCCGAACAGCGACGACTTGGCGAGGAACACCGGGTAGCGGCCGGCCTTGTGGGTGAACAGGCAGATCGGCAGCGGGTCGGCGTACGACAGGTGGTTGACCGCCAGGATCAGGCCGCTGCCGGCCGGGACGTTCCTGATGTTCTCCTGGCCGTGCCACTCGTGCTTGACCAGGGCGTAAAGCAGCGGCGGCACCACGATCTTGGTTAGCCCCCGCCAGGCGGATGAGTAGCTGCCGTCCGCGCGTTTGGTCATGTGGGCAGCCTCCCGCTCGGGGCGCTGGTCGCGCTCGTGCCGCTCGTAGAAGCCAGTGTCGCGGTTGCCGCGACACCGTGTCGAGGCAGGATCAGGTGCATGCCGCTCGTAACCTCGCTCAGCTGGTCCATGGTGATCCCCGTCAAGGTACTTGCCCTGGCGAAGTCCCGGATCACCGGACTGACCGGGCCGCATCGGGCGGAGCTGGCGCTGGCCATGGCCGCGGACACGGTCGCTGCCGCCGCCGCCTGCCCGGCCGTCGGCTCGGTGATCGTGGTGACCGACGACGAGGCCGCGGCCGCCGAGCTGTCCGGGCTCGGGGCGCTGGTGCTGCCCGATGAGCCGGGTGACGGGCTCAACGCGGCCCTGTCCTTCGGCGCCGCGTACTCCGGCGAGCGCTGGCCGGACCGGGGAAGGGCCGGGATGGCGGCAGACCTGCCCGCGCTCGGCGCGGGCGAGCTCGCCAGGGCGCTCGCCGGGGCGGCCGGGGCCAAGCATGCCTTCGTGGCCGACGCCGCGGGCACCGGCACCACGCTGTACACGGCCGGGCCCGGCGCGGATTTCTGCCCGCGGTTCGGCCCGGGCTCGCGTGCGGCGCACAGGTCCGCGGGAGCGGTCGAGCTGCTGCTGCCCGGGCTCGACGGGCTGCGCCGCGACGTGGACACGGTCGCGGATCTGCGCGACGCGGCGAGGATCGGGCTCGGGCCGCGCACCCTGGCAGCGGCCGGGTCGCTCGGGTGATCCGCTAGATGTGGACGATCGGGCAGGTCAGCGTCCTGGTGATCCCGGCGACGCCCTGGATCTGGGCGACGACCAGCTTGCCGAGGTCGTCGACGTTGTCCGCCTCGGCCCGGACGATCACGTCATAGGGGCCGGTGACGTCGTCCGCCTGGGTTACGCCCGTTATCTGGCCGATCTGCACGGCAACGTCGGCAGCCTTGCCAACCTCTGTCTGGACGAGGATGTAAGCGTGAACCATGCCGTCCTCCCAGGCGCCAAGTGTGATGGCCACGCTACCTTAGGTACCCGCCGGCCGGCCCGATGATTGTGCCCGGGCGGAAACCGGCTGGGCATGCGGGCTGCGCACCCGACGACTGGCGGGAGGCTCTCCATCACCGTTGCTGACCTGGGTGAGTTCGGTCTCATCGCGGCGATCCAGGCCCTGCTGCCTGCCGGTGGCGGCGACATCGTCGGCTTGGGGGATGACGCCGCGGTCGTCCGGGCCCCGGACGGGCGGGTGGTCGCCACCATGGACCTGCTGGTGGAAGGCCGGCACTTCCGCCGTGACTGGTCGGGGCCGTTCGACATCGGCTGCAAGGCCGCGGCGCAGAACCTCGCCGACGTGGCTGCCATGGGCGCGTCGCCCACCGTGCTGCTGGTGGGCTTCGCAACCCCCGGCGACCTGGCGGTGGCATGGGCGGAAGACCTTTTCCGGGGCATCGCCGAGGAATGCGCGCTGGCTGGCGCGCACGTGGTGGGCGGCGATGTCAGCGGTGCCGACATGGTCATGCTCGCGATCACGGCCCTCGGCGACCTGGCCGGCCGGGACCCCGTCACCAGGGGAGGGGCGCGGCCCGGTGACCAGGTGGCCGTCGCGGGCCAGCTCGGCCGCTCGGCTGCCGGCCTGGCGCTGCTCGAGGCCGGGCGGGCCGGGGGCGGGCCGCCGGGGCGCCCG
>JASHPR010000285.1 GCA_030038015.1 Streptosporangiaceae bacterium | reverse complement strand
GGCCGGCCGCAGCGCCGGACCAGGTCCAGCGCGGTGAGCACCATGCCGGGCGTGCAGAACCCGCATTGCGAGGCGCCCCGGCGCAGGAAGCATTCTTGCAGCGGGTGCAGGGACTCACCGGGGCCCATCAGCCCGCGCAGTGTGGTGACCTGGCGGCCTGCCGCCTGAAGCGCGAGGGTCAGGCAGCCGTTCACCGGCTCGCCGTCCAGCAGCACCGTGCAGGTGCCGCAGACCCCCTCGCCGCAGCCGTAACGGACGTCGGCCAGGCCGAGCTCGTCATGCAGCACGTCAAGCAGCGTGTCCGAGGGCAGCACCCAGACCTCGTGGTCGCGCCCGTTGACGCTCAGCACGAGCTGCCTGGGGGTCATGCTGGCGCCCCCGCGGCCCGGGCGTAGGCCTCCCGCAGGGCGCGGGCGGTGAGCACCCGCGCCAGCCGCCGCCGGTAGCGGGCCGAGGCGTACACGTCGTCCGGCGGCTCCAGGCGGTCGGCGATCCGGGCCGCGACCGCGTTGGCAGCCTCGTCCCCCGTGCCGCCGGTCAGCGCGCAGCCGGCCAGGCCGGCGAGCAGCTCCGGGTCGGCCAGCGTGACCCGGTCCGCCACTCCGGCCAGCGCCACCCGGGTGCCGGCGATCGTGGCCGCCCGCTCGTCCAGCTCGACCAGGGCGGCGACGGCCACGATCGCGAAGTCCGAGGTGCGCCGCACCATCTCCTGGAAGGACCAGCCCTGCCGGGGCCGGCGGACCGGGATCAGCACGTCGGTGATGATCTCGGAGGGCGCCAGCGCGGTGGTCCAGTAGCTGACGAACAGCTCGCTGGCGGGCACTGTGCGGTCGCCGTCAGGGCCGCGGACCACCACCTGGGCGCCGGTAGCCAGCGCGCAGCTGCCGATCTCCGAGGTCGGGTCGGCGTGCGCCAGGCTGCCGCCGACCGTGCCGCGGTTACGCACGCGCACGTTGCCGACATGCCAGGCCGCCTCGGCGAGCAGCGGGCAGCCCCGGCGGACCAGGTCGTGCTCGAGCAGGACGCGGTGCCGGGTCAGGGCGGGCAGCCGGAGCAGGCCGCCGGTCACGGACGGCTGCCTGTCGTCGGCCATGTTGATGTCGATGAGCAGCTCGGGACGGACGAGCCGGAGGTTCAGCATCGGCATCAGGCTCTGGCCGCCGGCCAGGATCTTCGCCTCGTCACCGCCATCGGCCAGGAGCCGCACCGCCTCGTCGTAGCTGTCGGCGGCGACGTACTCGAAGGCCGGGGCAACCATCCGCGCTCCTGGCTAGCCGGCCAGCGCCTGCAGCCGGGCCGCGGCCGCCGCCAGCACGGCCTGGTTGCTGGTGATCACCGGCAGGCCGAGCCGCTGCCCGATGGCAGGCCGGGCCGCCATCGCGCCGAAGTTCGTGCAGGAGGCGAAGACCAGGTCGATGCGGCCCCCGGCGGCAAGGTGCCCGAGCGCCAGGACCGCGAACGCCACGATCTCGTCGGGCTCGACCTCCGCGATCTCGAAGTTGCCGGTGATGCCGAGACCGGTGATGGCGGCCACCTGTGTTCCGTCCGCCTCGATGCTGGCCTTGATCTTCTCGTTCAGCTCATCGACGTACGGCGTGATGACGCCGATGCTGGCGGCGCCCGACGCCTCGATGGCAGCCCGTACCGCGCCGATGGTGGACACGGTCGGCGCGCCGGTCAGCTCGCTGATCCGCTCGCACAGCTCGGTGTCGTAGTCGTTGCCGCGCAGCGCCCCGGCGCTGGTGCAGCCGAACACCACGACATCGGGCCGCGCCGTGCCCAGGTCACGGGCGGCGGGCAGCGCGAACTCGTCCAGCATCCTGCTCTCGCCGGCCGGGGTGGTGTCCTCCATGAACATTCGCGCCGTGTGCAGGGCGGCCCCCGGCGGCAGGTCGCGGGTGAAGTCCACCTCCATCATCGTGTTGGAGGACGGGATCATCAGCCCGACCCTGGCGGGCCGGCCGCTCATACCGGGCCTGCCGGGACCCGCTCGCCGCGGCCGGCGGGCTCGGCGGCGGAGCGCCCGGCGGCAATGCCCCCGGCGGCTGGGCCCTCGGCGGCAGGGCCCCCGGAGGCTCCTGCCGGGACCGGGCCGTCGCGCAGCTCCCGGTAGATCGCGAGCTCCTCAGCCGACGGCGGCCCGAGGTGCTCGATGTCCGCGCTGACCAGCAGGTCGAACCCGGTCTGCTCGCGGACCTGGTCCACGGTCACGCCTGGCTGCAGTCCGCGCAGCCGCATCCGGCGGCTGGCCGGCTCGAAATCCAGCAGCGCCAGGTCGGTGACCACGGCCCCGAGCCGGCCGCAGACCAGGCCGGCCCCGGCCCGGCTGTCCCCGCCCGACAGGTAACCGGGACTGGTGATGAAATCGACCCGCGGCACGAAGCGCCGCGGCTCGTGCTGGGTCACGATCAGCACCTCGTTACACAGCGAGATGATGTCGTTCGCTCCGCCGCTGCCGGGCAGTCGCACGCGCGGCCGCTCGATGCTGCCGATCACGCTGGTATTGATGTTCCCGTGCATGTCGACCTGGGCGGCGCCGAGGAAGCCGTAGTCGAAGTAGCCCCGTTGCGCGTACAGGAAGAT
>JASHPR010000284.1 GCA_030038015.1 Streptosporangiaceae bacterium | reverse complement strand
GGGCTGGTCGGCTTGCCGTGCACGACGAAGAAGCCGAGATCGGCGAAGCCGGCCAGCAACGGCAGCACCCGCCAGGCCCGCGGCGGCTTCGGCGTGACCCGGCGGGCGACGCCGAGCGGGGAGATGTGCACCTGATGCAGCGCCAGCCGGGCCGCCACGGCGGCGGCGGCCGGTACGCCGATGGCGACGGCGAGGATGTCCGGCGGGCTGAGCGTCAGCTCGGCGGGGAAGAACGGCTCGCCGATGAACGGGATGCCCGCGACCGGGATGCGCAGCAGGAAGAAGATCCCGAAGCCGACGGCCACCCCCGCGGCCCCGGCCACGGTCGATTCGGTGGCGGCGAGCAGGGAGACCTGCCTGCGGGTCGCGCCGGCCAGGCGCATCGCCGCGAACCGTTCCTCGCGGCGGGCGGCCGACAGCCGGGTCGCGGTGGCGATGAAGATCAGCACCGGGGCCAGGATCGCCAGCGCCACGACGGACAGGATGAGGTCGATGGCGCTCTTCCCGCCTCCCGTGTCGGCCGGGGCGTAGGTCAGGCCCTTGGGGTTGGCCTCCGTCCGGGGGACGGGCCAGCCCACCAACGTCGTGGCGATCGACGTCACCGGCACGCTGTCCGGGGTGTGCGCCAGCTGCGCCGGGGTGTGCCCGACGATGATGACCAGCGAGTCCGGCGACGGCAGCGCGGCGTCGCCGATCACCCCGGCCAGGCGGCCGGGGTAGCGGTCGGCAAGCTGGTTCGCCGGGGTGGCGCGCAGCAGCGCGGCGAGCGCAGGGGAGGCGTAGTACTGGCCCGGTCCCGGATCCCGGGGGATGCCCGGCGGCACCGGCGACGAGGTGCCGGTGGCCGCCACGTCGAACCGGCTGATCGTCTGGCCGCCGAAGATGTCGCTGCCCGGGTGCCACCACAGCGAGGCGATGCCCGCCGGGCCGGGGGGCACCCACGCGCTGCCGGTCCAGAACCAGGCGTGACGGCTGTTCCAGGTGGTTGTCGCGTTGGTCGCGGCCACCGCGGTCAGCAGCAGGCCGACCCCGAGGCCGACCGCGGCGGCCAGGACGGCCAGCCGGGTGATCGCCTCGCGGCCACCGCTGACCACCAGCCGCAGTCCGAGCCCGATCACGGCTGGGCCCCGGTGAGCGTGCTGACCCTGCCGTCCCTGACGACGACCTCGCGGTCGGCGTAGGCGGCGACCCGGGCGTCGTGGGTGACCAGGATGACCGTGGTGCCGTGCTCGCGGGCGGCGGCGGTGAGCAGGTCCATCACCAGCTCCCCGGACACCGAGTCCAGCGACCCGGTCGGCTCGTCGGCGAACAGCACCTCCGGCCCGGCGACCAGGCCGCGGGCCAGCGCGACGCGCTGCGCCTGCCCGCCGGATAGCTCCCCGGACCTGCGGCGCTCGAGCCCGTCCAGGCCGAGCGTGCCGAACCACGTCCTGGCCGCCGTCATCGCCGGGCCGCGGCGGGTGCCGGACAGCAGCAGGGGCAGCGCGACGTTCTCTTCCGCGCTCAGCTCGGGGACAAGCTGACCGGACTGGAACACGAACCCGAACCGGTCCCGGCGCAGCGCGCTGCGCCGCTCATCGCTCAGGGTGTCCAGCCGCTGCCCGCCGAACCAGACCTCGCCCGCATCGGGTACCAGGATGCCCGCCAGGCAGTGCAGCAGGGTGGACTTGCCCGACCCGCTCGGCCCCATGACCGCGACGATCTCGCCCTGCCGGACTCCCAGCGAAGCGCCGCGCAGCGCCGGCGTTCCGCCGAACGACTTCACCAGGTCCTGCGCCTCGATGATCTTCGCTGGCCCCGCGGTCGCCACGGCGGCGTCGGCGGTCACCGGCGCAGTGCTCGCTTGAGCGACTCCAGCCGGGCCGCGGTGTGGTCGATCCATCGCAGGTCAGCCTCCAGTCGGTAGATGGCGTGGTCGGCGAGCAGCACATCAAGCGGCTCCCCGCCGCGTTTGAGTTCGGTCAGCTCGCGCATCCGCTGCAGGTGCGCGGCCCGCTGGACATCCAGGTAGCCGTCCGCCGGCCGGCCGAGCATCAGCGCGAGCACCACCTTGGCGAACAGCTCGCTCTGCAGGTCCGGCTCCGGGGGGGCCGGCTCGGCCAGCCACCGCTCCACGTCTGCGGCGCCCACCTCGGTGATGACGTACCGTCGGCGTTCCGGCCCGGCCCCCTGCTCGGCCGGCCCGGCGACCGCCTTCCCGTCCCTGGCCAGCCGGGACAGGGTCGCGTACACCTGGCTGTAGCGCAGCGGCTTGCCCCGGCCGAAGTACGCGTCGTAGTCCCGTTTCAGGTCGTATCCGTGGCTTGGCCCCCGCTCAAGCAGGCCGAGCAGTGTCAGTGGAACACTCACAACCGGGAGAATACTCTAAGAGTATTCTCTTGGATAGTAGTTTCCCTGACCGAACCCCGCGGGGCCGTGCGGAACTGTCGTCGTCAAGGCACTGCCGCGCTCCGGGAGCATTTCTGGGCCGGCCAGCGGGTTCCCTGCACCGACGGCCGTCCCGGCGCCGGCCCGGCCGGCCGTGCGCGCGTGCCTCACAGCAGCTGGTCGCGGACGTGGCCGTACATGTACGCGCCCAGCCAGCGGCCCATCTCGTCGAAGAACTG
>JASHPR010000283.1 GCA_030038015.1 Streptosporangiaceae bacterium | reverse complement strand
GACGAGATCGAGCGCACCCTGGCGTCAATCGACGGCTACGTGGTCCCTGCCAATATCAACAGCACCCATCAGGCCGTCATCGGCGGCGCCACGGCTGCCGTGGAGCGAGCCATCGCCGCCTTCACCGAGGCCGGGCACACGGCCGTGCGCATCCCGGTCAGCCACGCCTTCCACACCGAGATCGTCGCACCTGTCAGTGCGCCGCTTCAGGCCCAGCTCTCCAGGCTGGGGCTGAGGCCGCCGGTGCTGCCGATCGTGGCCAACATCAACGGCGAGTTCTATCCCGTCACGGGCCCGGACCTGACGAAGCGGATGCTCGGCATGCTCGGCGGCCAGGTGGCCTCGCCCGTCCAGTTCGTTAAGGGCCTGCATACCCTGTACGACGCGGGCGCGCGGGTATTCGTCGAGGTGGGGCCGAAGCGGGCGCTGCAGGGCTTCGCGGACGACGTGCTCGGCGCCGACCCCGATGTCTTCGCGCTGTTCACCAACCACCCGAAGCTCGGCGACATCCCGTCGTTCAGCGGCGCCCTCTGCGGCCTGTACGCGGCAGGTCTTGGGTACGGGCAACCCCCGGCACCAGCGCCGGCGGTCCTGCGCGCCCCGGCCGCCGCACAGGCACCAACAACGGCACCAGAGCCCGCGGCCGCACAGGTACCTGCGGCACAGGCAGCAGCACCAGGAGCAGTGCTTACGGGAACCCCCGTGTCCCCCGCGGCGGATTCGCACGTGCCCGCCGCCCAACCCGGGCAGGCATTCCCGGCATCCAGCCCGGCACCGGCGGCCACGGGACCAGCCATGCCCGCTGACCCATACGCCGACCTCGGCCACCTCGTCGCCGATCTCATTGGCCGCGGCCGCCAGCTCCTGCAGGGCACCACGGTCGTCGCATCACCCGCGCCGGCCGCCGGGCCGCCGCTCACCGGACCTGCGGTCACCGAGCCGGTCGTCATCACCGGCGCGGCGCTTGGCCTGCCCGGCGTGCCGCGGGTCTTCGATGACGAGAACGTCGCCAGGATCTTGTCCGGGCACCAGTTCATCGACATCGTGCCCCGTCAGGTACGCCGCGGGATCGCGGACAAGCACATCACCCGGCTGGTGAAGAGTGACACCGGTGACCCGGTTTTCGAGACCATCGACAGCGAGAACGATGTCATCAAGTTGGCGGGCCGCTACGGTGCGTTCGACGTGGTCGAGGAGTTCGGCGTCGACCCGGATCGCGACCTCGCGTTCGACCCCGGCACGAGGCTGGCGATCGGCGCGGGGCTTGACGCACTGCGCGACGCCGGGATCCCGCTGCTACGCCACTATCACACGACCACGCTCGGGACACAGCTTCCCGGTGCGTGGGGACTGCCGGACGCGTTGCGCGACGAAACCGGTGTCATCTTCGCATCGGCGTTCCCCGGCATCGATTCGCTGGTGGACGACGTCAACCGCTTCCAAGAGGACCGCGCCCGCCGCCATGAACTCGGCACGCTCGAAGACCTGCGCGCGAGGATGATCGCGGCGGACCCCGCCGTGGCCGAGGTGGACAGGCGCATCGCGGGCCTGCGGCATGCGATCGAGTCGCAGCCGTTTGAGTTCAACCGCCGCTTCTTGTTCCGGGCGCTGCCAATGGCTCACGCGCAGTTCGCCGAGCTGATCGGCGCGCGCGGCCCCAATACGCAACTGAACGCCGCCTGCGCTAGCACGGCGCAGGCGCTGAGCGTCGCGGAGGACTGGATCAGGGCTGGCCGGTGCCGGCGCGTGGTCGTGATCTCGGCTGACGACGTCACGTCCGACACGTTGCTGCCGTGGATCGGCGCGGGGTTCCTAGCCAGCGGGGCAGCTGCTACCGACGACGTGGTCGAGGAGGCGGCCCTGCCGTTCGACCGGCGCCGCCACGGAATGATCATCGGTGCCGGCGCCGCGGCCCTCGTCGTCGAGTCCGCCGAGGCGGCTCGCGAACGCGCCGTCCGGCCGATCTGCGAGATTCTCGCCGCGGTCACAGCTAACAGCGCCTTCCACGGCACCAGGCTCGATGTCAGCCATATCGGCCAGGTCATGGAACAGCTCATGCAGCAGGCGGAGCGGCGCGGGATCGACCGCCACGCGATCGCGGCCAGCACCGTTTTCGTCTCACACGAGACCTACACGCCCGCGCGCGGCGGCAGCGCAGCCGCCGAGGTCAACGGGCTGCGTCACATCTTCGGCCGGGATGCGGACGCGCTCGTCATCGCGAACACGAAGGGCTTGACTGGTCACGCGATGGGCGCGGGGGTCGAGGAAGTCGTCGCCGTCAAGTCGCTCGAAACGGGCATCATCCCGCCGGTTGCGAACTTCAAGGAGATCGATCCCGAGCTTGGCGCGCTCAACCTGTCGCGTGGCGGCACGTATCCGGTGACATACGCACTAAGGTTCGCTGCCGGGTTCGGTTCGCAGATGGCCATGGCGCTGCTGCGCTGGATCGAGCCCCCCGACGGCAGGCGGCGTGCGCCGAGCGAGCTTGGCTACGCCTACCGCGTGGCCGACCAGGCCGCGTGGCACGCGTGGCTGGCGCGGGTGAGCGGCAGGCCCGAGCCGCGGCTTGAGGTCGTCCAGCGCCGGCTGCGCGTCGCCGATGACGGCCCGCCCGCGGCAGCCGTCCCTCCCCCGCCCGCGGCGGCCATCCCTGCCCCACCCATCGCGCAAGTGCATGTGCCCGTGCGGCAGCCCGGGACCTCACCCCCATCCATGCCAGCGCCCGCGCCATCGGTGCCAGTGGCCACGTACGCGCCCACGCCAGCGCCCGCGCCTGCTGCCGCGCCCGCAGCCACCGTGGCGGCAGAGCCGCCGACGGTCGCCGGCGGCGCCACCGCGCAATCCGGGGATCCTGTCGCGGCAGCCGTTGTGGATGTTGTCGAGCACCTCACCGGTTACCCGCGTGACCTGCTCGACGTCGACCTCGACCTGGAGGCTGACCTCGGCGTTGACACGGTCAAGCAGGCGGAGGTGTTCGCCGCCGTGCGTGAGCGTTTCGGCATCCCGCGCGATGAGAACCTCAAGCTGCGCGACTTCCCGACCCTCGCCCACGTCATCGCCTTCGTCCGCGACCGGGCTGGCATACAGGCGCCGCCCGCAGCCGGGGAGCCCACGGCGGCGCCAGAGCCTGCTGTGACCGGTGAGCCCGGCCCGGACTTCATTTCGGCCGAGATCGTGCAGATCGTCTCCGACATGACCGGCTACCCGCCGGAACTGCTCGACCTTGACCTCGACCTGGAGGCGGATCTTGGCGTTGACACGGTCAAGCAGGCGGAGGTGTTCGCCGCCGTGCGTGAGCGTTTCGGCATCCCGCGCGATGAGAACCTCAAGCTGCGCGACTTCCCGACCCTCGCCCACGTCATCCGCTTCGCCCGCGACCGGGGCGTCGGCGCCGTTGAGGCGGCCGTGCCGGGTGCCGCGCAGGCGCCCGCCGCGGAGCCGCCCGCCCAGCCGCCCGCCCCGGCCCCCGAGGCCGCCGCGGCCTCCGTCGGTGGCGACCCGGTTGTGGCGCAGATCGTGCAGATCGTCTCCGACATGACCGGCTACCCGCCGGAACTGCTCGACCTTGACCTCGACCTGGAGGCGGATCTTGGCGTTGACACGGTCAAGCAGGCGGAGGTGTTCGCCGCCGTGCGTGAGCGTTTCGGCATCCCGCGCGATGAGAACCTCAAGCTGCGCGACTTCCCGACCCTCGCCCACGTCAT
>JASHPR010000282.1 GCA_030038015.1 Streptosporangiaceae bacterium | reverse complement strand
TGGCAGGGCGGGTGCGAAAAAGTCGGTGAGCAGCCGTGTGACGCGCTCAGCCTCGTCGTGGTGTACCCAGTGCGACGCGCCGGGCAGGCGCTCGACGCGGTCGAGGTTGGGCACGTCGTCATGGTCGGGCTCGGCTAGTTCGTCGCCGAGGTAGCGGTCGCGTTGCCCCCAGATGACCAGGGTTGGCGCCTCGATCGGGCGAAGCGCCGCTTCGGCCTTCTTCTGCGACTGCCGCACCGAGGACCGGTAGTAGTTGATCATCCCGGTTGCCGCGCCTGGCTGTGACCACGCCTCGACATAGCGTTCGATCTCCTCCGGCGTGTAGGCCGGGCGGGCGTCGCGCAGGAAGTGCCGGAAAAACCGCCAGTGGTCGGCGTGAACGACGGTTTCGGGCAGCTCCGGGAGGTCGAAGAAGAAGAAGTACCAGGATTTGCGGAGCTGGCCCGGGTGGTGCAGTCCCTGCGAGAGTTTCCGCGGGTGGGCCGCGTTGAGGATGGCCAGCCGGTCCACGACCTCGGGGTGATTCATCGCGGTGGCCCAGGCGATGGTTCCTCCCCAGTCGTGACCGGCCAGCAGCGCCGACTCAGCGCCGCGTTCGTGGACCAGACCACGGATGTCAGCGGCGAGCTTGCCGGTGTCGTAGGCCCCGGCGCCGTCCGGCTTCGATGACAGGTTGTAGCCGCGCGTGTCGGGTGCGACGACCCGGAATCCCGCCGCCGCGAGCGGCTCGATCTGCCGCCGCCACCCATACCAGAACTCGGGGAAGCCGTGCAGCAAAACAATCAGCGGCCCCTCGCCGGCCTCGACGTAGTGCAGCCGCATGTCATCAAACTCGGCGTAGCCCTCACGAAGCTCCTTACTTTCGCCCAGCATCATCGCCCCCCGTGGTCCCAGATTGCTTCAAGTGCCAGGCCATGCCCGCAAACAGGCCGCCTGAACCCCGGCGCGGCCGCTCGCCGGGTTCCCCCCAGGGGCATGCTCCCGCTGCGCCGGTCACCAGGGTCCGCTTCTGCCGCGCCGAGGACGTTGAGCCCGATTACCTGTCACGTCTTGCTGGGCGGGAGGTCGAGCACCAGGATCTGCAGGCCGTCCTCCGGGAGGAAACCGCTGGTCTGGTAGAGCTGGAGCGCTGCGGTGTTGCCCGCTTCGGTCTGCACTGACAGGCGGATGGCGTCGGCTGCGGCTGCGGCCGCCCGAACGGCGCTCACCAGCGCACGGCCGACGCCGCAGTGCCGCGCTCTGGGCACGACATACAGATCGCGAAGCTGCCAGGAGCAGCCCAGACGCAGCGACGCCGGCACAACAACGGCGGTGGCGATGCCGGCCAGATCCCCGTCCACGTGTGCGCTGAAGATGGTCAGCATCCCCGAACGGGTGAGCTGGGTGAGCCAGGCCAGGGCCTGCCCGGCCATCAACGGCTCGCCGTAATGGTGCCGGTACTGGTCGAACACCTCGGCCACGTCGGCAAGCTCAGCGAGCGTCGGCTGGTCCAGCTGGGCAACCACTGGATTCACGATCTCAAGCTACAGCCGGGCCATGTTCCGCCTACGGCGTCCATCCTTAGGGCCACGCGCAATGATGAACTTCGCCGAACTCGCCCCCACACCCTCCGATCATCCTCTGCCACGTAGCGATGGTCTTGGTGAGATGGCGGCCAGGGAGTCGCTCCGCGATGATCTCGAGAAGGTCCATGATCAGAGCGTGTGGTTGGTCACCTCTCCCATGGGGGTGTGAATGCTCACGATTCCGGCGCCGGCAACGAGACGGGTCCAGTCTGGCTTGAAGGTCAGCGTGTCGCCCGGCCCGGCTGACGGGGCAGGCGTGCCGAGCTGGACCGGCTGGCCGGTCGCGTCCAAGGTGGACAGCTCGAGCGTGTAGCTAGCGGATCGGCCGGTGTTGACGTAGCTGAATGTCTCGCTGGCGGGGTCGAACGACAGGCCGGCCATTGCGCCAGCGGTGACTCCGGCCTGCAGGATGGCCGTGCGCGGCAAGCCGCTCGTCGTTCCGGTGCCGGTGATCGTCACGGTGATCGTCTTGTCCTGGGCCGCCGTGAAGCTAACGCCGCCGTCGAGCATTTGCACGGTATCGGCGGAGCCTGTCCCCGTGGCGATCCCGGTCATGGTAATGGCGTAGCCGTTCCCGATCCAGCGCAGATCATAGCTGCCAGAAGTGTTCCCGGTAACGGTGTGGATCAGCGGCTCGGTGCTGATGCTGGCGAACGCCGGCGGCAGGCTCTTGCCCAGGCCGCCGAACGCCGGCAGAGGCCTGACTCCCGGCAGCAAGGTCTGAGGATCTGTGTTCCACTGCCCGTCTGCGAGCAGCAGGTGACCCTGGCCATCGGTCACCTGGGTGATCGATGCGTCGCCGACCACTATCCAGAGCACCGCGGCGAGCAGGCCTCCCCCGGTGGCCAGTTCCAGCCACGGGACGGTGGGGGTGACCGGAATGGCGTTCCACGGCACGAGCGTGATGTTGAAGATGCCGCCCGTCCAGGTGGCGGGGCCCTCCGAGATGTTCAGCGTCGCCGACCAGCTGCCGTCGCTCATCACGTGGATGACACTCATACCAGCCTGGGTGGCCCGATAGTTCGCATCCAGGTCCTCGTTCTCTGTCTCGCCCGGCGGCACGTTCAGGCCGGCCAGGCCCATGTCGAACGGCACGTTCGGGTTGTAGAGAAGGATGTCGAAGTCGCCGTCCCCGGTATCGGCGATCTCGTAGGCGACGACCGCATGACCCAGGGAGATCGAGGGGTTCAGGCAGACGATGGCGCCCATGCCGTTCCCGCCTCCGGCCGTGAAAGCCTGCTGGAGCGCGCTGCGCAGCCCAGCGGCCGAGTTCACATTGGCGTGGAAGCTGATCCAGTTATTGATGTTCTCCTGGCTTAGCTGAGCCAGGTGCTGCTGGTGCACGAAGGATGTGAGCGATGGTGACTCGTCGGTCGCCGACGTGCCGAGCTGCGGACCGGCGAGCAGCCAGGCATCAGGTCCAGCCGGACCGTTGGGCTCGGCGCCGGCCGGCTGCTGGGGCAGGCCGGCGAAGCTCATCTGCGCGGCGGCGAACCGCAGGCTGCCCAGCGACATGCCGTAGCACTGGCCGCCCGAGTCCAGGATCGTGTCAGCGAGCGCGAGGAAGAGATCAACCACCGGGTTGAAGAACTTGACGAAGCCGAGGTTGACAATGGTCTGTGAGGCGCCAAACAGCGCGGTGGCGTCGCTCTGGCTGTAGGACGAGCCGGCCATGGTCTGGAAATCGCCGCTGTTAGCCCAGGAGAACCCGCGGGTGTTGCGGTAGTTGTCGACCGCGAACTCCGGTGCTCCCGACGCGGTGCCCGCCGGCGAAACGATCGTCAGCGGCCCGCTCGCCGCAGTGGCGGGCACGTTGACGACCAGCGACGCGCCGTTCGCGGCGATCGAGGCGGCTCCGACCGGCTGGCCCGCCCCGAAGGTCACCGTCGTCCCCGGACCGAAGCCACCACCGGTGATCGTCACCGGCGTGCCTGACTGCAGGAACGTCGGCACGGTGCCGACCGTCGGCGTGACCGACGACACGAACGGAGCGACAAGATGCAGCGGGAAGGTGAGCACGCAGCGTGCCGCGGAGTTCACCATGACCGTGACGGAGATCGTGCTGGTTCCCGGGCTGATCGTCGCGCCTGCCAGCAGCGTCAGCGTGATCGAGACATAACCGGGCCCGGGCGGCGCAGCCAGCGACGCCGGGCTGAACCGTGCGGTTACCCCGGCGGGCTCGCCGGTGATGGCAAACGTGATCGCTCCGGTGACACCCTCAAGCAATTGCACGTTGAACGGCATCTCTGCCTGCCCAAATGCCGCCAGCACGACGGCTGTCTGACTGGACGTGGCGGACTGACCGGCCGGACCGACCGGCAGAATCGGCGCGCCTGGCGTGAAGCTGTACGGGCTGGCGATCGTAACCGTGATGTACGCATACCCTGAGACGGCGCCGGTGGCCGTGGCGACGACCTCCACCATGGCCACCGCCGCGAGCGCCGTTGGACCCGCAGTCAGGGTCAGCGTGAACTGCTGCTGCGTCATCGACGCCGGCAATGATGGCGGGGAAAAGACCGCCGTGACGCCCGGCGGGAGCCGCAGTGCACTCAGGCCGATCGGCGCCTCGGTGAGGAACCTTGTCACGTCGAAAGTCACGGCGACGCTGTGACCGTTGTTGATCGTTACGGTCCGAGCGCCGCCGGTCAGGGTGATCCGGGGCTGCAACGGGGGTGGGTGGATCGGCGAGATTGGTGCTAGCTGCGATTTCATAGCCGGCCTCCGAGTTCCTGAACGCGCCTGAGGCACGCTGATCTCGGCGGGCGCAGTTCGCTGCGGCCGCTAATGATGCAGAGGTGGCTCAGCTACCGCTGATACAACGACCCAGCGGGGCTCCGCCCCAGCCCAGCGAGCCATGCCCGGGGGCTGAAGCTGGGTGAAAGGGCTCCGGCCGGTGCGTGACGGTGACACGCTGTGCCCCGTTATGGACCGCCCGCTGGCGGTGGGTGGCCTTGCGGCCTGTGCCCGACCGGAGCCTGTGATGACGCTACCGCGCTCAGCTGCTGATGTGCTGTCTGGCCATGTGACCTTCGAGGTGGAGTGCATTGACCGGATGTACCTGAACGTCTATATCCCGCAGTTGCAGTACGCGACGGGGCTGGTCAGCTATATCCACCGGCACCTTGGCAAGCCAGTGGCGTCCACGGCGGCGCTGGCCTCGGTGACCGAGGCGTTCACCCGGGCGGTGCGGGCCTTCGCCGCCGGGCAGCAGATCCCCTGGGTCGACTTCGCCAGGGGCCAGCGCAAAGACGACGTGGCGCAGAAATTCCTGGCCGCCTTCACCGGGACCGAGGGCGTGCTGTTCATCGGCCGCGCGCAGGAGAAGGTCCCGCTGTTCCGCACCCGCAAGCGCCGCCGCGACGACGGCAGCACCTACCCGTGGATCGCGCTGGAGACCGGGGTGGTCAACCAGTTCTACTGCTACTGCGTCGATGAGGACTTCGGCCCGTTCTTCCTGAAGTTCTGCTCCTACTTCCCGTTCAACGCCAAGCTGTGCGTCAACGGCAACGAGTGGGCCAAGCGGCAGGCCGCCAGGGCCGGGATCGGCTTCGAGTCGCTGGACAACGGCTTTGCCGCCGTCGATGACGCGCCCGCCCTGCAGGCGATCTGCCGCAGCCTGGGCCCGGCGCAGATCGACGCGCTGCTGCGCAAGTGGCTGGCACGGCTTCCGCACCCGTTCACCGCCGCGGATCGGGCTGCCGGATACCGGTATGACATCTCGATCCTGCAGGCGGAGTTCTCGCTGACGCAGATGCTGGACAAGCCCATCTCCGGGCGGATCTTCTTCGAGCAGGTCATCCGCGACAACCTCGACCTCGGCCGGCCCGACCGGATCAGCCTGATCTTCGGCCGGTCCATCTACCGCGGCCGCAAGAACCGCACCCCCGGCACCTTCGCCACCCGCGTGGTGACCGACGGGGTCACCCCGAGCCTGCACGTGCTCTACAAGCACGCCCAGATCAAGCAATACCACAAACTCGGACGCGCCCTGCGCACCGAGACGACCATCAACCAGACCACCGACTTCGGCCTGGGCAAGCGGCTGACTAACCTGCCCGCCCTGCGGCAGATCGGCTACACCGCCAACCGACGGCTCCTGGCCGTCCAGCGACTCAGCCACGACCCCATCACCGGCGCCGAGGTCCTGCACACCACCTGCGACCCCATCGTCCGCGACGACGGAACCCGCATCCCCGGCCTGCGCGTGACCGATCCCCGCGCCCAGGCGCTGCTGCACATCCTGCCGGTATTCCGATTGCACCCCGCCGGGTTCGCCAGCCGGGACCTGCGCGCCCTGCCCGGCGAACTGCCCGGCCAGCTACCAGGCACCGCGGGCCAGGCCACCTACGACCTGCGGCGCCTGCGTGAGCACGGCCTCATCCAGCGCATCCCCGCACCCACCGCTACCAGGTCACCGACACCGGGCTGCAGCACGCCATGTTC
>JASHPR010000281.1 GCA_030038015.1 Streptosporangiaceae bacterium | reverse complement strand
ATCCGGCGGCCTGGCCCCTCGCAGCCAGCTGCCGACGGAGTCCGAGCTCATGGAGCAGTACGGCGCGTCGCGCAACACCATCCGCGACGCCATGCGGTGGCTCATCACCCGCGGCCTCGTCGAGACCCACCCGGGGCGCGGGACGTTCGTCATCGAGAAGATCGAGCCTCTCACCACCACGCTGTCGGCGGATCCGGAGACCGGGCTGGCCGGCGGCGAAGGCGCCGCGTACGGGTCTGAGACCACCTCGCAGGGCCGGGAGCCGAGATCCACGGTCCCCCAGGTCGAGATCCAGCAGGCGGCCGGCGCGGTGGCGGCCGAGTTGCAACTGGACGAGGGGACGGCCGTGGTCAGCCGGCACCAGCGGCGCTACGTGGACGAGACGCCGTGGTCCATGCAGACCTCCTACTACTCGATGAGCCTTGTTGCCGCGGGCGCTCAGCGGCTGCTCGAAGCCGCGAAGATCGAGCCAGGAAGCGTCAGTTACGTCACCGGGACACTCGGCTTCCGGCAGGTCGGCTACCGCGACCAGATCAAGGTCCGCGTGCCCAGCGCGGAAGAAGCGGCCTTCTTCAAACTGCCCGACGACGGCCGGGTGGCCGTATTCGAAACCTACCGGACCGGCTTTGATGAGCACGGCCGCCCGTTCCGGCTCACCGTAAGCGTGTTCCCCGCCGACCGGAACCGCTTCGTCATCAATGCCGGCGACATCCCGGCCTGAGGATCAATATGCAGCAAACTGTGAGTCAGCCAGGCGGCGTGCATGCCTGAACCTCTATACCGGCGGATCGCCGAGGACCTGCTCCGAAGAATTGAGTCCGGTGAAATGAGTCCCGGCAGCCAGCTGCCGACCGAGCTCGACCTCAGGGAAAGCTACGGCGCATCGAGAAACACGGTCAGGGATGCCCTTAAATGGCTCATCACGCGCGGGCTTGTGGAAACCAGGCCGGGTCAGGGAACCTTTGTCGTCGAGGAAATCGACCCGTTCATTACCACGCTGTCCGCCGATCCGGAGACCGGCCTGGGCGGCGGCGAAGGCGCGGCATACCTCTCCGAGGTGCGGGCCACCGGGCGAGAGCCCGAGGCGACCGTCCCGCGGGTGGAGATCCACCAGGCGTCAGGTGTCGTGGCCGCGGAGCTGCGGGTCGATGAGGCCACCAGCGTGGTGAGCCGCCACCAGCGCCGCCTCATAGATCACACGCCCTACTCGCTGCAAACCTCCTTCTACCCGATGGATCTGGTCACCAGGGGCGCCACGAAGCTCATCGAGGCGGCCGACATCGAGGAGGGCACGGTCAGCTACCTGAGCCGCACACTCGGGATCAAGCAGGCAGGTTACCGCGACATGATCACGGTTCGCGCGCCTGACCGGAATGAGACGGCGTTCTTCAAGCTTCCCGACAACGGCCGCGTTGCGGTCTTCGAGAATTTCAGGACGGCTTTCGATCAGCAAGGAAAACCGTTCCGGCTCACCGTCACGGTCTATCCAGCCGACCGCAATGAGTTTGTTATCAATGTCGGGGATGTTCCCGCCCGGGCGCTCAGGCCTGGCAGGCCGGGCGCGGGCGGCCGGCGCCCCGGCGGGCAGGATTCTGTTTCCGGCTCGGTGGGAAGGAATAGCCGAGAGGGCTTAGCCTAGGCCCTTGCCGCCGTCCTTCGGCAAAGGCCTCGATACTGCTTGTGCTATCCAGATATCCCATCATGCCGGGTTTGCAAAAAGACCGAAGAGAGCCGTGTCCGCCGATGCTAAGCATTCGTCGCGCCAGCAACGAAGACCTGAAGCTCATCCTGTACTTCATTGACGGGGCTGCAGACCGGCTGAAAACCAAGGGAGCCGACCAGTGGGCGAAACCGTGGCCGAACGAGGCAGAGCGGGACGCCCGGGTCATGCGCGGCCCTGCGGGACGGGAGGACATGGATCGTTGAGGAGGACGTCATCCCGGTCGGCACGATCACCTGCCGGGCAAACGGGAACCCCAAGCTGTGGAGCGTGCAGGAACGGGCCGAGCCATCCGTTTACGTCTCGCGGCTCATCGTCAGCCGGAACTGCAAGGGACGCGGGATAGGCGCCGAGATGCTCGACTGGTCCGGCCTGCTGGCCGCCCGGCAATGGGGAGCGCGCTGGATCCGGGTCGACGTGTGGACCACCAACCTTGCGCTGCATAACTTCTACAGCGGAAGAGGGTTCAGCTTCGTGCGGCTGTGCGAAAAGGTCGACTACCCGTCATCTGCCCTCTTCCAGAAGCCGACGTCCCAGATCGGCCCGGCAGACGTTCCCCGGCTGACGGACACACCCGGCCTGATGGCGCCCTGCTGACCAGCCTCGGCTCGCCTGGCGCCGGTCAGCGGGCCCCGGTGATGGTGGCCGAGCCGAGGACGAGGTCGCCATCGTAGAGGACCGCCGCCTGGCCCCTGGCCACGCCGCGGGCCGGCTGGCGCAGCCGGATCCGGAGCGTCACGCCGTCCGCCCAGGCGGTCGCCGGGTACGCGTCCCCGTGGGCGCGCAGCTGGACCAGGCAGCCGGCGGGGCCGGCCGGCGGGCGGCAGCCGCTCCACACCGGCCGCCTGGCCTCGATGTCTGTCACGTCCAGCTTCTCGGCCGGGCCGACGGTCACCGTGTTGGACACCGGCTCGATGTCCAGCACGTAGCGGGGCCTGCCGTCCGGCGCCGGGGCACCGATGCGCAGGCCCTTGCGCTGGCCCACGGTGAAGCCGTAGCTGCCGCTGTGGCTGCCGACGACCGCGCCGCCGGCGTCGACAATGCGCCCCGGCAGGCTGCCGAGCCGGCCCTCGAGGAACTTCCTGGTGTCCCCGTCGGCGATGAAGCACACGTCGTGGCTGTCCGGCTTGTCCGCCACGGCCAGGCCGCGCTCGGCGGCCTCCTTGCGCACCTGGTCCTTGGGCGTGTCGCCGAGCGGGAACATCGCGCGGGCGAGCTGCTCGCTGGTCAGCACCGCGAGCACGTACGACTGGTCCTTGGCCGGGTCCACGCTCCGCAGCAGCCGCTGGCCGCCGCCCTCCGCGGGCGCCAGCCGGGCGTGGTGGCCGGTGCAGACGGCATCGAACCCCAGCGCCACCGCCCGGTCGAGCACGGCGGCGAACTTGATCTTCTCGTTGCAGCGCAGGCAGGGGTTCGGCGTGTGGCCGCGCGCGTACTCGTCGACGAAGTCCTGCACCACGTCCCGGTGGAACTGCTCGGCCAGGTCCCAGACGTAGAACGGGATGCCGATCACGTCGGCGGCGCGCCGGGCGTCCCTGGCGTCCTCCAGGGTGCAGCAGCCGCGCGCGCCGGTCCGGTAGGAGCTCGGGTTCCGCGACAGCGCGAGATGGACGCCGGTCACGTCGTGACCGGCGTCGGTAGCCCTGGCGGCGGCCACGGCCGAGTCCACGCCGCCGGACATCGCGGCGAGTACGCGCAGTCGGGTCATCGGGTTCGAGGGTATGCGCTCGCGCCCCGGCGCGCGTCACCTGACCCGGAGCCGCCTGCACCGCCGCCGGCGGTCCCGGCACACTGGGTTGAGCTCGACGACAAGGAGCCAGAATGCAGCAGGGAGCTACCCAGCCCGCCACCAGGTCCCTCGGCGAGAACGACTTCGCGGCGCCGATCGACGACCGCTACTTCGAGGATTACCTCCCCGGTGCCGGGTACGAGTACGGGTACATCACGGTGACCGAGGCGGATATCGTGCAGTTCGCCACGGCGTTCGACCCACAGCCGATCCACGCCGACCCGGGGTTCGCCGCTACTGGGCCGTTCGGCGGCCTGATCGCCAGCGGCTGGCACACGGCCGCGATCATGATGCGGATGTTCGTGGACCACTGCCTGTCCCACGTGGCCAGCCTCGCCTCGCCCGGCATCGACGAGCTGCGCTGGCCCGCGCCGGTGCGCCCGGGCGACTCGCTCCGGCTGCGCGCCACGGTCGTCGAGGCACGCCGTTCCCGGTCCAAGCCGGACCGGGGCCTGGTGCGCACCAGGGCCGAGCTGATCAACCAGGACGACCAGGTCGTGCTGGAACTTACCGCCATGAACATCCTCCGCGCCCGCGACCCAGGCTAGGGGTTGCGGGTCGCCGGGAGAGCTGGCCCGGGCCGCACGTGACGCGATGAATGTATCAATGGTGGGGTTATAACCCTACTGTCGGTACATTCATCCGGCCGACCGCCGGCTGATGATGCCGGGGCGGCAGCGCGGGGAGCGGCGGCGCGGGCCCGGGCCGGCGGTGCGGGCCGCTGGCGCCGCGCCCCAGGCAGACG
>JASHPR010000280.1 GCA_030038015.1 Streptosporangiaceae bacterium | reverse complement strand
GCCGGCGCCGGACCACAAAGCTACGGCTCGTTCGTCTCGATCAAGGACCCATACGGCAGCGGCTGGCTGGCGCACGCTCCCCGCCTGCAGTGTCGCAGCCGCGGCGGGCACGGCGGCCGCTTCGCGATGGAAGTTCTTAGGCGCAGACCCGCGATGATTCGACCCCGCCAGCCAGGCCGAGCCGTTCCAGATCGGTGCGTATCCGCCAGGTAGCGTCTCCTCCCGTGCAGCCTGCTGCGGGAGGAAGCCGGCTGATGCGGCAGCCATGCGGCAGGCCAGGTACGCCAGGTGCGCAGTGAGGTAGGAGGTGACGGCGGCGGCGAAGATGGTACTCAGCAGGGAGACGCCGACCGAGGCGCCTGGCCTGGGAAGACCACGCCGCATAGCCGTGAAAGTCGAGTGAGTACGTTACGCAGGTAACCGCGATCGGGCCGATTAGCCTTGAATACGTCAATCCCCAAAGACGATCCGCGGCCGTGACAGACCCGTTACCGGCCAAGGTATTCACTGGTTGCGATGGGACGGCTCGGATGCGGCCGTTGATGGCCGGAGGCGAACGGAGACCAGCAGCAATGGCCAGCACGCATGTGGTCGAGTCAACGCGGGAGACTGTCCGGTCGGGCTACCTGGACCCGGCGGCCAAGCCGGTGGCGACCATCGCGCATGGGGACACGGTCCGCTATCCGAATACCTGGACGCACTGGGGCAACGAGGCGAAGTTTGGCATGAGCTTCGCCGACCGGGAGCCGCTGCGGCACCGGTACCCGCACGGCCCGTACTCGATGCTCGGCCCGGTCGAGGTGACCGGCGCGCAGCCCGGCGACGTGATCGAGGTCAGCATCACCGCGTTGCGCACGATCGGGTGGGGCTGGAATTCGTTCCCGCTGGGCGTGGGGGCGCTGCCGCACGACTTCGCCGAGCCGTACCTGCACTACTTCACCTTCGATGACGCCCGCACGACCGCCGAGTACACCCATGGGATCGCGCTGAGCATGGCGCCGTTCCTCGGCGTGGTGGCGGCCGAGCCGGCCGGTGACACGCCGGTCAGCGCGATCGTGTCCGGCAGCTACGGCGGGAACCTGGTGCTGCGGGACCTGGGCGTGGGCAGCCACCTGTTCCTGCCGGTGGCCAAGCCCGGCGGGCGGATCTGGATCGGTGACGTCCACGCGCTGCAAGGTGACGGGGTAGTGGACCAGACCGCGATCGAGACAGCGGCCGAAAACCTGGAGATCCGCTACGACCTGCACAAGCAGGTCCCATTGCGTGGCCCGCTGGGCGAGACCGACACCGCCTGGATCCTCATCGGTTTCGCCACGAACCTCGACGACGCGCTGGTGACCTGCCTGCGTGAGGTCATCTGGTGGCTGCCCGCCGCGGCAGGCATCACCGGACCGGAAGCCTACGCGCTGGCCAGCATGGCGGTCAGCTTCCGGGTCACCCAGTACGCCAACCAAACCGGGTCGGCGTACACCTCGGTGCCGCCCAAGGCGGTGCACGCGGTCATCCCGAAGAGCATTTTCCCGGCGGACATCCGCGACCGGGTAGCCCACTGGCTGCGGCCGTGACCCTGTCGGCGGCCGACCGACTGGCCATCCTGGACGTCGTCACCCGTGCGGACGAGGCGGCCAGCCGCCGGGACGCCGACGGCTACGTCGCGCTGTTCACCCCGGACGCGGTGTTGGACGGCGACCAGGGCCGGCACGTCGGCCGGGAGGCGCTGCGCGCGTCGGTCGGGCCGATCTGGGCCGCCGAGGGCCCGGCAACCCTCCATCTCACGCTCAACCCGGTCCTCGAACCCGGACCGCGCGACGGCCAGGCGGTCGCGCGGTCGGTACTGCTGATCATCGATCCCTCCGCGCCGCCCGCCATCCGCGCCACCGCGTTGATCACCCAGGAACTTCGCCGTGACAAAGGCTCCTGGCGCATCACCCGGCGCACCGTCGCGCCGGCGTCAGGGCAGCGCTGACCGGACCGGGCTGCCGCGAGCAAGGTGAAGGCCCTGATTGGTAGGAGGCGGTCGAGCAGCACGGCGCCGCGCAGAACGTCCCGATCTGCATGCCGCTGCCGATGAACGGCGAAGGGCCTTCCAACCGCGCAGATCGGCGGCTATTCGCGCGCTCAGCGCTGACCAGGCCCAGTCACTGAGGGTGATCCGATTTCAGGCCCGGCGTACTGCGAGATCGATGCTCCTATGGGCTGTCAAGCGTCTGGATGACATTTCTTGAATTCATTTCTGGGATCTGTCAGGGAATGGTTTCGGGCTGGGGCTGGTCGCGGACAAGACAGGGAGGGGCCACTCCGGGCGGAGGGCAAGCTCTTATGAGGTCACGCCCAGCAAGTCAGGGAGGGGAGCCCGGGAGCGGCCGGCGAATCGTTCGCAGGCCAGCATGGGGGTGCGGCAGCCGAATATGGGGTCAGGCCGCTCCCGGAGTTTGAGCGTCAGCGGGGCCCTGGGCGGAGGTGGGGGTAGACCTCGCGGGCGACGTAACGCTTGAGGCAGCGGATGATCTCTTTCTTGGACAGGCCTTCTTTGCTGCGCCGGGCGACGTAGGCGCGGGTGGGCGGGTGGGAGCTCATCCGGGTGATCACGACCCGGTAGAGGGCGTGGTTGGCCTGGCGGTCGCCGCCGGGGTTGAGCCGGTGGCGGGTGACTTTCCCTGAGGAGGCGGGGATGGGGGCGGTGGCGCACAGGTGGGCCCAGGCAGCTTCGGAGCGGAGCCGTTCGGGGTGGTCCCCGGCGGCGATCAGGAGCTTGGCGGCGGTGTCGTGGCCGACGCCGTACAGGGCGAGCAGGCCGGGGGCGCGGGCGGTCACCAGCGGGACGATCAGCGCATCGAGGCGCTGCAGCTGGCCGTCGAGGAACGCCACGCGCCGTCCCAGCTCGCGCAGGGCCAGCAGGGTGTGGTAGCGGATCATGCTGCCGGGGCGCGGCCGCAGCGAGGCCAGCTCGGCGGCCAGGTCATCGGCGGAGTGCCTGGCGAACCGTGCCCGCAGGTCATCGGGCCCGGTCACGATCAGGGACCGGGCCTGGTTGATGGTCTGGGTCCGCTCAGAGCGGGCGGTGCGCTTGGCGACCATCAGCGCCCTGATCGCCTCGACCTGCCCGTCGCGGCCCTTCGGCGCGCCGGCCGCCCGGCCGGACTGAGCGGCCCGGGCGGCGCTGACCGCATCCAGCGGATCGGACTTGCCCTTCCGGCGCCGGTCCTGCCGGTCGGAACGGTCCACCTCCACGACCCGGATGCCGCCCGCGGCAAGGTGACGGGCGAGCCCAGCGCCGTAACTGCCGGTCCCTTCGATGCCGACCAGGCACACCGTCCCGAACCCGCCCAGCCACTCCAGCAAGCAGGCGTAACCGGACGGGGTAGCCGGGAACTCCTGGACGCCGAGCAGCCCGCCAATGGGATCGAGCGCGGCAGCGACGTGCACATCGGCGTGGGTATCCACCCCGCCGGTGATGGCGCGTGCCTGTGTGGGTGTCTCTACGATGGTCACTGTCATCCCTTTCTCACGCTGAAGGGTTAAGGGATGGCACGCACCCGCTGGCCGCCCGGACCTGTGAACCCTGACCTCTGACCCAGGCCAGGCAGATCAGACCGGCAGCGCCGGTGGGTGCCTAAAACTGGGGGCCCGGCCGACAGCTCGTTCGCAGGACAACCCGAATGGCGTCGGCCGATTCGGAGGTCAGGCCGGACCCAGCACCCGACCCTACGCCCACACCACCGCAAAACCTCGGAAGCAGGGCCGGAGCACTTACCCACATCCTCCCTGCCGATTACGCGCTCCACTGAAAAGCTGGAGCTAACGAAAGACGCCGCGCCATATGTCCAGTTCTGGCGCGCCACCAAAGCCGCTATGGGTGCGCCTCCGCAGTGGATCGATGCATCCAGGCCTCTAACCCTCGTTAGGCGTCGTGGTGGCCGGGCAGCGTCCGGGGGAGCCCGAAGCGCGCGATCACGCTGTTGTCGAAGCGGGTGATGGCGCTCACCTTCTCCCCGGCCAAGGTGATGACAAACAGGCCGAAGATGTGGGCGACGTCTGCGGTTGGGTCCTGGAGGTAGACGCCGAATGCGGGCTGTCCGTTGGCCCGGGTCGGGATGAGGCGGTAACGGCGGCCCTGCCGGAAGGCGACGGTGGCAAAGAACCGGCCGGCGAGCTGTCGGCCCTGGTATTCGAGCGGTACCGGTGGCATCCGCAGCCATGCATCCTCGGTCATGAGCGAGACGATGCCGTCGACGTCGCCGCGCTCGAAGGCGTCGACCAGCTGGTCCAGAAGCCGCCGCTCGACCGCGGAGTCCAGGGGTGGCGGTTGTTCGCTCGCCGGCAGGTTGCGAGCGAGCGTCGCCCGGGCACGCTTGAGGGCGCTGGTCACCGACTCCTCGGTGGTGTTGAGGATCTCGGCAACCTCGGCGGCGCGGAACCCGAGCGCGTCGCGCAAGATCAGGATGACCCTCTGGCGAGGCGGCAGCAGTTGCAAGGCGGTGACAAAGGCAAGCGAGATTGCCTCACGCGTCTCGTAGTGAGCTTCCGGTCCGGGTTCAAGCTCGTGGACGTCGTCGAGCAAGGCGTCGGGGTAGGGCTCGAGCCAGGTGACCTCGCCGAGGCGGGTGGGCTCAGGCGGCTCGACCGGCAGGCGGGCGGTTTCCATCGTCGTCCGGCGGTTAGCCGAGCGCAGCCAGTTGAGGCAGCGGTTGGTGGCGATCCGGTACAGCCAGCTCCGGAGCGATGCCCGCTCCCCGAAGCCGGGCAGGCCCTGCCAGGCCGCCAGCAGCGTCTCCTGGAGCAGGTCCTCGGCGTCGGCGAATGAGCCGAGGACGCGGTAGCAGTGCACCTGCAGTTCGTGGCGGTGCGGCTCGACGAGCTGGCGGAAGGCCTCGCCGTCCCCGGCTCTGGCACGTGCGAGCAGCTCGGTGGTCACCTGGCCATCCTCCCATCGACCTTCTCCTGCGGGCCTGATCACAAGTACAGACACCGCTCGGGGCCAAAAGTTGGCGCCCGGGCGCCCAGTTCCTGGCTCGGCCGGTGTCTAGGTATTCGAAACGACTGCCCCGGCAACCCGCCGGGCCGACGAGAGGAGCAGGAGCGATGCCGACGTTTGTCTTCGCCTACCGGATGCCCGCCGCCTACGTCCCCGGCGGACCCGGCACCATGGCCGCCTGGGCAGCCTGGTTCGACAGCATGGGCGAGAGCCTGTCGGACCGGGGCAACCCGGTGTTCGAGTCGGCCAGGCTCGGCAACTGCGGGGAAGGGACCCGGCTGGGGGGCTACACCTTCATCAATGCCGAGGATCTGGAGTCAGCAGCCGCCTTGGCCAAGGGATCCCCTGCCCTGCAGGCAGGCGGCGGCGTCGAGGTCGGCGCCGTCACGGTGCTCAACGCCGGCTCGCCGTCGAGCGGCCAAGGCTGAGAGCGTCCGCATGACCAGGCTGTCCGATCGCATCGGCGTCCCGCCTTCCGGAGCGGGCAGGGCGGCCGCTTCGTCGCTGCCGCCGACGATCTTGCTCACGGGGGTGGCGTTTTTCATGGTCACCCTCGATGCCCTGGTGGTCGTGACCGCGCTCCCGTCGATCCACCGCTCGCTCGGCGGCAATGCCGCCACGCTGCAGTGGACCGTCAACGCCTACAACATGGCTTTCGGGGCCGGGATCATCACCGCCGCCGCACTGGGTGACCGGATAGGGCGGCGGCGGATGTATCTGGCCGGCCTGGCCCTGTTCACCGCGGCCTCGGCCGGCTGCGCGCTCGCTCCTGATGCCGCGCTGCTGATCAGCGCCCGCACCGTCCAGGGCCTGGGGGCAGCAATTGTCACCCCGCTCAGCCTCACGATCCTCACCTCTGCCTTCCCGCCCGAACGCCGGGGGGCGGTGATCGGAATGTGGGGCGGGATCGCCGGCCTCGGCGTGGCGAGCGGCCCGCTCATCGGCGGCGCGGTCACCCAGGGTCTCAGCTGGCACTGGGTGTTTTGGGTCAACGTGCCCGTGGGCGTGTTTGCCTTGATCGGCTCGAGGCTCGCCCTGCCGGAGAGCCGAGGGCCGCGCTCTCATCTCGACGTGCCCGCGCTCATGCTTGTCGCCGCTGGAGCGGTGGCGCTCATCTGGGGACTGGTGCAGGCGTCCCAGGACGGCTGGGGCAGCGCGGAGATCGTCGTCTCGCTCTCGGCCGGGGTCTGCCTGGTCGTTGCCTTCCTTGCCTGGGAGGCCAGAGTCCACGAGCCGATGATCCCGCTGTCGATGTTCCGCAGCGCCACGTTCTCGGCCGCCGTAGGCTCGTCATTCTTCATGACGGCATCGGTGTTCTCGGCCGCCTTCCTCACCAGCCAGTTCTTCCAGCTGGCGCTCGGCAACCCGCCCCTTGGCACCGGTCTTCGCCTGCTGCCCTGGACCGCCACGCCGTTGCTCGTCGCCCCGCTGGCAGGGGCCCTCTCAGACAGGATTGGCAGGCGAGCGCTCATGGTGCCCGGACTTGCCATGCAGGCCGCCGGCTACGCCTGGATCGCGTCGATCGCCGGCTCGGCGCACGGTTACGGCGGCTACGTCCTTCCCTTCGTCGTCGCAGGCGTCGGGGTCTCGATGGTCATCCCGACCGCCTCGGCCGCCGCGCTCAGCTCCGTGCCGCCCGAGGCGCTCGGGAAGGCGTCTGGGATATCCAACACCTTGCAACGCTTCGGAGCGGTGTTCGGGATCGCGACCGTCACGGCGGTCTTCGACGCCAGGGGCAGCCTGGCGAGCCATGTGTCGATCACCAACGGTTACCGCCCAGCGCTCGCCGTCGCGGCAGGCTTCTCGGTCATCGGTGCGATCACCGCGCTCGCCGTCCGCAAGACGACAGCCGCAGCCGCGATTGCGCCAACGGCTGCCGCCGGGCACCGACCCGCTGACCTGGCAGCCGTCGAGGCCGAATGATGAGGGAGCTCCCATGACATAGGCGGCACAGGTAGTTGCGGGGTGGAAGCAGCGGCTGCGCGCAGGCGAGTGGGACCGCATGGGCGAAGTCGCCGGCCTGGAGGGCTACACCGAGACCTGCGCCGGGCTGGCTGGCTGGCTGGACCACCAGGTACGACGTCGCGACGCGGAACTACACCCACAGCATGTGAGCCATCGAACGAAAGGAGCCAATGAAATGACAGAGACTGAACTAACTTCTGCGACGCGTGCGGAAGCGAGCGGGGACTATGAGAAGACCATCCGGGTCAAGGCCACGCCAGAGGCCTTGTTCGGCGCGATAACGACCATTGACGGCCTCGCCGCATGGTGGGTCCCTCGTGTCACCGGCTCCGGCAGCAAAGGCGGCGATCTCGAGATCTTTATGGGGCCCCCTGAACCGCTCGTGATCCATGTCGATGAGGCAACGCGACCAACGTCCGTGCAATGGACTGTCACCGAATGCACCTTCGAACCCGATTGGGTTGGAACGCGTCCGGCCTTCACGATCACTCCGGTCGACGGCGAGTCCGAACTCGACTTCCGCCACCACGGGCTCACCTCCGAGCTCTCCTGCTTCGGCATCTGCAGGCCCAGCTGGGACCACTTCATCGCGAAGAGCCTGCGCGACTTCGTCGAGTCCGGCCAGGGCCACCCCGCAGGGAGCCCTGCAGATCTGGCCTGGCGGGCGGAGATGCGCGAGGCCAAAAATGACTCAAACGGCAGATGATTCCCGGTTCATTCCGCATCCTATTAGCAGATTCACGATTGCCGGCGTTCTGGGTGAGGAGTAGTCATGGCCAAGGTCATATTTGGGAATCATTCCTCGGTTCTGGTTCCGCGGCAGGATCGGGACAGCATTCGCAGGTTTTATTGTGATGTCCTCGGCGGCACGGTCACGAAAACGGACCCGGAAAGGGATTTCGTTCGCCTGGGCGAAGACTTCTACATCGCGTTTCTCTATGGGGATGTCCCTGACGAGAGCGAGTTCCTGAGAAGTGCCAGAGCCATATGGCTGGAACTCAAGTCCGATAACGTGGAGCAGATGAGTCAAAGAATCCTCGAGTCCGGTCTGGTCAGGAAACTCGACATACCGGACCCACACCCTTACTTCCAGGCTCCGGGAGGTCAATGCCTCCGGTTGGCCGGAATCGACGAGGACCTCTCACTTTATGAGGGGAGCGGGGAAGGCCCGGACGTAGCCAAAGTGAAAGAGGCCGTTCAGAAGGAGGCCATGAAAACCTGAGCTACTACCAAGTCCTTCGTCGAAGTGCCATGGAGCGACGTCCGCGAGCGCAGGCAGCCGCTGGCCGGCACCTGATGTCCGCATCGAAGCCCTCATTGGCGAATGCGGGCGAGTGAACGATGTCACCTCGATTGCATGAACCTGCGACTGTTCCTTATGGATGTCGCGGTCCACTGGAGCTGGCCCACCCTGGGCGCCGTTGGCTTGGCAGAAAGCGCGATCTTCCTACGAGGCTGCCGGATGCAGAATGACCATTTAGCACGCGTTTGGCCAGACGAGCGGATGAAGTCCGGGGCGAGCAGATCGGCGGCGATGCGCGCCAGCCTGAAGTCCTAGTCCGAACACGCAACGTGACTGACCCGTGCACCGTCGGGGCGGGGTGTTATGGCCGACGGCGGTGCCTCCGCTGGCGAGCCCAGGTGCGGGCGAGCATTCGCACCAGGCTCAGCGAAGCCAGCACCGCGATCGTCACGTCCACCGCAGGT
>JASHPR010000279.1 GCA_030038015.1 Streptosporangiaceae bacterium | reverse complement strand
CCCCGCGGGCCGCAGGCCGTCCCCGGGCGCCCGGGCGGCGCTGGTTCCCGCCCGCCCCGCCGTGCCAGCCGCCGGCTCGCTCCCGTTCACAGTTCCCCAGAATCAGCGTGTGCCAGGCGCGGCGCGCCGTGCCCGCCGCGGGGCCGCAGCCGCGAGGCCGCAGACCTGAGGCTGGCAGGTGAGATTCCGCCGCACCGCATAGAGTCCTCACGTGGCTCTCCGGGAGGGTACCAGCCTGCGCTTGCCGTCGGATCGCGTGATCCGCTGGGAGCTGTTCTCCGTCTTTGCGGTGTCGCTCGGCGCGAGCGCGCTGAACGCGGCGCTGAACCTGATCGGCTCGCTGCTCTCCCGGGCGCCGCTGAGCAGCCAGCAGGCGCTGCTGGTCGGCCCGCTGGCGGTGAACAACTGGCTCGACCTCGCCCTGCAGCTGGCCGGCATCGCCGAGGCGCTCGCCCCGGTCGTGCTCGTGTTCTACCTGCTGGCCAGGACCGGCGAGGGGCCCGCGGACATGGGCCTGGACGCGACCGAGCCCGGGAAGGACGCGGCGCGCGGTGCCGCGCTCGCCGCGGTCATCGGCGGCTCGGGCCTGGCGCTGTACCTGGCCGCGTTCCACCTCGGGCTCAGCCTGAACGTGGTCCCCGAGTCGCTGCCCGCGGTGTGGTGGCGGACGCCGGTGCTCATCCTGTCCGCGGCGCACGACGGGATCCTCGAGGAGATCGTGGTCGTCGGCTACCTGCTGCGCAGGCTCGACCAGCTCAGGTGGAACCCATGGAAGGCGGTCGTGTTCAGCGCGGCCCTCCGCGGCTGCTATCACCTGTACCAGGGTTTCGGCGCGTTCATCGGGAACGCCGTGATGGGCCTGATCTTCGGCTATCTCTACCGCCGGTGGGGGCGGGTCACCCCGCTGATCATCGCTCACACGCTCATCGACGCGGTCACGTTCGTCGGGTATGCGGCGTTGATCGGCCGGGTGTCCTGGCTGCCCAAGCCGTCCTGAGCCGTCAGCGGCCGAGCCCCTCGAGCACCACCGCGCCGGGCAGCCGCGCGAGCGCCTCGCCGGGCAGCGTGAGCTTGGAGCGCCGCACCCCGCTGCCCACGATCACCCGGGGGGCTGCGGCCGCCGCCGCGTCGATGAACACCGGCCACGACGCCGGCACGCCGACGGGGGTGATGCCGCCGTACTCCATGCCGGTCTCGGCGACCGCCACGCCGGCCGGGGCGAATGACGCCTTGCGCACGTCGAGCTGACGGCGGACCAGGCCGTTGACGTCGGCCCTGGTCGTGGCCAGCACCACGCACGCGGCAAACCGGTCCTCGCCGTCGCGCCGGCCCGCGACGACCACGCAGTTGGCCGACTCGGCCGGCGGGACCCCGTAGCGCTCGCAGAACGCGGCCGTGTCCGCCAGGTCCGGATCGATCTCCGCCACACCGACGGCGTCGGCGGGCAGCTTGCCGTCCAGTTCGGTGAGGGCCGCGGCGACGGCCGGGGCCAGCAGGTCGGTCCGGCTGAGAGCGGGCACGGCGTCCAGATGCCCGATGCGCATGGTCACGCGCATGAGTCTAGAGACTCCCGGGCCGCAGCCTGCCGAGCCGGGTCATGCCGTCGCCAGCCGGGGCCACGGCCTGTGCCCGCAGCGCTCCGGCGCAGGCCTGTGCCCGTAGTGTTCCAGCATGCCGGTTCCTGATTCCCCCGGCGCGGTGATCGGCGGCTCCGGCCTGCCGGCCGCCGGCGCCACCCTGGCCGCGCTGCAGCGGGCGCTCTCCGGCGGCGAGCTGACGTCCGCCGCGCTGACCGCCTTTTACCTTGAACGGATAGCGCGGCTGAACCCAAGCCTGCACGCGGTGATCTCGGTGAGCCCGGAGGCGGCGGCGCAGGCGGCGGCCAGCGACGCCGCCCGCGCCCGGGGGGCCATGCGCGGCCCGCTCGAGGGCATCCCGGTGCTGGTCAAGGACAACATCGCGGCGGCCGGCCAGCCCACGACCGCGGGCTCGCCGGCCCTGGCTGACGCCGAGTCGGGCGACGCGTTCTGCGTGGGCAGGCTGCGCGCGGCCGGCGCGGTGATCCTGGGCAAGGCGAACCTGTCCGAGTGGGCCAACATCCGCTCGGCGAGCTCGAGCAGCGGCTGGAGCACGCTCGGCGGCCAGACCGTCAACCCGCACGGCAGCGGCCGGAACCCGTCCGGCTCCAGCTCGGGCTCGGCGGCGGCGGTGGCCGCCGGCCTGGCCCCCGCGGCGATCGGCACCGAGACCAACGGCAGCATCGTCTCGCCGGCCAGCGCCTGCGGGGTGGTCGGCCTCAAGCCGACCGTCGGCCTGGTCAGCCGGGCAGGCATCGTGCCCATATCCGGGGCCCAGGACACGGCGGGCCCGATGACGTCCTGCGTGGCCGATGCGGCCGCGCTGCTCGGCGCGCTGGCCGGCCAGGACCCGGCCGACCCCGCGACCGCCCGGTCGGCGGGACAGCCCGCCGACTACACGGCGTTCCTGGACGCGGGCGCGCTGGCAGGCGCGCGCCTGGGCATCTGGCGCGACGGCTCGACGCCGGCCGGCCCGGCCACGGCCGCGGTGCTGGACGCTGCCGTCGAGCGGCTGCGTGCCAGCGGCGCGGAGATCACCGACCCCGTGCGGCTTCCCGGCGCGGACCAGATCTGGGAGCACGAGCTCGCCGCGCTGCTGCACGAGTTCAAGCACGGCCTGAACGGCTACCTGGCCAGGCTTCCCGGCGAGCACCCGATGAGCCTCGCCGAGCTCATCGAGTTCAACGCCCGGCACGCTGATACCGTCCTGGCCCACTTCGGCCAGGACCTGTTCGAGCGGGCCGAGGCGACCAGCGGCGATCCCGGCGACCCGGCGTACCTGGCCGCGCGGGCCGAGGCCGGGCGGCTGGCGCACGCGGCGCTCGACGGGGCGCTGGACGGCGGGCGGCTGGACGCCGTGGTGTCGCTGACGGGCGGGCCGGCCCGGCTGACCGACCACCTGCTCGGCGATCTGTCCGAGTTCTCCACGTCCGGGCCCGCTGCGGTGTGCGGGTACCCGTCGCTATCCGTTCCCGCAGGTCATGTGAATGGCCTTCCGGTCGGGATGCTGCTGTCGGGCCGGGCATGGAGCGAGCCGAGGCTGCTCGCGCTCGGCTTCGCCTTCGAGCAGGCCGGGTGCCCGTCCTGACGGCCGCTGCCTGCAGGTCAGCCCGGGGAGCGCGGCAGAGATAGCCTGGCGCCTATGGATTCGTGGCGCGGCGCGGGCGTTCCGGCACTTCCCGGCAGGGGCCCGGAGACGAAGGTCGCCGATTCCGGGGGCGAGCTCGCCGTGGTCGCGTCCGCGCCGATGGCGACGCTGTACGCGTGCGGGATCACGCCCTACGACGCCACCCACATCGGCCACGCGGCGACCTACATCGCCTGGGACCTGCTGGTGCGGGCCTGGCGCGACGCCGGCCACGAGGTCCGGTACGTGCAGAACGTCACGGACGTGGACGACCCGCTGCTTGAGCGCGCGGCCAGGGACTCCGAGAACTGGCGGGAACTGGCCGACCGCGAGATCGCGCTGTTCCGCAGCGACATGGAGGCCCTGCGCGTGCTGCCGCCGGCGCACTACATCGGCGCGGTCGAGGCGCTGCCGGTCATCGAGCGGATGAACAGGCTGCTCGCCGAGCACGGCGCCCTCTACGACCTGGACGGCGACGTCTACTTCGCCAGGTCGGCCGACCCCGCGTTCGGCGCGGTGTCCGGGCTCGACGCGGCCACGATGACCGAGCTGTTCGCCGAGCGCGGCGGCGACCCGGCCCGGCCGGGCAAGAAAGACCCGCTCGACGCGCTGGTCTGGCTGGCCGGGCGTCCCGGCGAGCCCGCGTGGCCCTCCGGCTTCGGCCGTGGCCGGCCGGGCTGGCACGTGGAGTGCGCGGCGATCGCCACCGAGTACCTGGGCGTCACGTTCGATGTCCAGGCCGGGGGCACCGACCTGACGTTCCCGCACCATGAGATGAGCGCCTCGCACGCCAGGGTGGCGCTGGCCGGCCGGGCGGCCGCCGGGGAGCCCGTCTTCGCCCGGCACTACGTGTACGCGGGCATGGTGCGGCTGGGCGGGGAGAAGATGTCCAAGTCGCTGGGCAACCTGGTGTTCGTGTCCGGGCTGCTCGCCGGCGGCGCCGACCCGATGGCCGTGCGCCTGGCGATCCTCGCCCACCATTACCGCGAGGACTGGGACTGGACCGGCGCCGGGCTCGCGGCGGCGCAGCGGCGGCTGGACCGGTGGCGCGCCGCCTCCGCCGCGGCAGCCTCCGCCGCCACCGCTCCCGGCG
>JASHPR010000278.1 GCA_030038015.1 Streptosporangiaceae bacterium | reverse complement strand
GTTCCCGGCTCCGCGGGGCGCGGGGAGGCCGCCGCCCCCGCCCAGGCTGGCCACGGCGAGCGGGGCGCGGCCATGGTGCCGTGGGCCGCGGTGGCCGCCGAATCGGCAGCGCCGCTGGCGCAGGAGCGGGCCATCGAGACCGACCTCGCGTACATCCTGTACACGTCGGGATCGACCGGCACCCCCAAGGGGGTGATGATCTCCCACCGCAACTCGCTCACGTTCGTCGAGTGGTCGGCGGCCGCCGCCGGGCTCTGCGGGGAGGACCGCGTCTGCAGCCCGGCGCCGCTCCACTTTGACCTGTCCGTCTTCGACGTGTTCGCCACCTGCCGGGCCGCGGCCTGCATGGCCGTGCTGCCCGAGGGAGCGGCCACGTTCCCGGTGTCGATCGCGGAGTGGCTGGGCAGGGAACGGATCTCGGCCTGGTACTCGGTGCCCTCGGTGCTCACGCTGCTCGCCTGCTACGGCGGCCTGCAGCGGGTCGACCTCTCGCACCTGCGGGTGGTGATCTTCGCCGGGGAGGTGTTCCCTCCCAAGTACCTCACCCGGCTGATGGAGGAGCTGCCGCACCCCCGCTACCTCAACTGGTACGGGCCGACCGAGACGAACGTGTGCACGGCGTACGAGGTGCCGGCCGGCGGTGCTGACGCCGGGCCGGTCCCCATCGGGAAGGCGTGTGCCAACACCGAGGTGTTCGCGGTCACCAGCCAGGGCCGCCGGGTGTCGGAGCCCGGCGAGGAGGGCGAGCTGTACGTGCGGGGCCCCTCGCTGATGCGCGGCTACTGGGGGCAGCCGGCCAAGACGCATGAGGTGCTGGTCCGCGACCCGTTCCGGGAAGGCCGCGATGAGATCGTCTACCGCACCGGTGACCTGGTGACCCTGGAGCCGGACGGGAACTACGCCTACGTCGGCCGCCGGGACAGCATGGTGAAGATCCGCGGCTACCGGGTGGAGCTCGGGGAGGTGGAAGCCGCGCTGTACCGGCATCCGGCCATCGGGGAGGCGGCGGTGCTGCCGGTGCCCGATGACCTGCTGGGCAGCCGCCTCCGCGCGGTCGTGACGGCGGGCGGCGCGGGCGATCTCACCCGCGAGGACGTGCTTGACCACTGCAGGCAGTGGCTGCCGGGCTACATGGTCCCGGACGTCGTCGAGTTCCGCGGCGCGCTGCCGAGGACCTCGACCGGCAAGGTCGACCGGGCCTGCCTCGGCCGGGAGCTGCCCTAGCCGGGCCAGCCGCGGCCTGCAGGCACACGGAAGTCAACCCACTCACACGGAAGGAACGCGCTCAGGTGGAAACGGTCATCAACGACTACATCAGCCGGGAGTTCGTGCACGACCCGGCGCTGCTGCCGCTCGCGGACGACACGTCGCTCCTCGAGGCCGGCATCCTTGACTCGCTGAGCCTGCTCAGGCTGGTGATGTTCCTGGAGGAGCGGTTCGGGATCGCGGTGGGCGACGCGGACCTGCTCCCGGAGAACTTCGCCAGCGTGAACGCTATCTGCGGGTACATCCGCGCCCGGCAGCCAGGAAAGCAGGAGGCCTCGCATGGCTGACAGCCGCGCGGGGAGGCTGCTGCGCAGCGCCGAAGGCGTGGCCTACTGGGCGGTGACCGCGCCGGTCCTGGCACGCATGCCGGCCGTCATCGGCTACCGCATCGCCTGCTGGCGCGGTGACTGGCTCTGCCGGCGGCATGCCGGGAAGCGCACCGTGCTGGCAGGCCACCTGCGGCAGGTCCTCGGGGACGAGCTCAGCCCCGCGGCGATGCAGCAGGTGACCCGGGACTGGTTCCGGTTCGCCTCCTGCGAGGCCGTCGACGTGATGCGGCTGCGGCACGGGGCGCGGCCGCTGCGGCGGCTGGTCAGGATCGGGGGGCGGGAGCACCTGGAGGCCGCGCTGGCCGGGGGCAAGGGAGCGATCCTCTGCTGCGCCCACTTCGGCTCGTACAACAGCGCCCTGTCGGTGCTGCACGCCAGCGGCTTCCCGGTCACCACGATCGGGCGGTGGCAGTACAAGTACACGGCCGGCATGTCCGGGGCCGAGCGGAAGTTCTGGGACTGGGTTCTCGCCCGGCGGGTGCGGCGGCACCGGCAGCGGCCGAACATCGAGCCATGGCCCGGCCGGTTCGAGGTCGCGGCGCTGGCGGCCTCTGCGCTCCGCGCGGGTGAGGTGGTGACGATCTCGATCGACGCGCCGCCGCTGGACAGCGACAAGGCCCGGGCCGTCGGCGTTCCGTTCCTCGGCCGCCAGGCCAGGCTGGTCCCCGGCGTCGTCACCCTCGCCCAGCTGACCGGCGCGCCGGTGCTCATGTGCTCGGTGTACCGGTCGGCCGACTACCGGCACCAGGTGCTGGAGATCTCCGCCCCGGTGCCCATGGCCGGGGACACGACGGCGGCCTTCTCGCGCTGCGCAGCCGGGGTGAGCGCCGCCATCCGCAGGAGCCCGGCAAGCTGGGCCTACTGGCCCAGCCCGGTCGACCTCGACAGCCTCGGCGTGATCTCGCCGGAGCCGGACGCGTCACCTTTTCCCGAGCTCGTCCCCGCCGGCGCGTAGCCGGCTTCCTGGTGCAGGGCGCCCGTGCCGGTAACCACGGCACGGGCGTCCCGTCCCAGGAGAAGAACTTTCCCGTCGGGCCGTCGCCGGGCAGCAGCGCCAGCCGGACGGCGCCCGCCGCGCCCTCGGCCGGGTCGCCATCGCTGGCGGCCGCCACGGGGTTGAGGCCTGTCCTGCGCAGCCCGGGCGCGAGCGCGTTCACCTTGAACGGGTCACCGAGAGCGAGCGCGTAGAACACGGTGACCGCGTTCAGCGCGGTCTTTGACGAACGGTACGCGGCCATGTTGCCCGCGTACCGTTCGTACTGCGGCCCGGCCGACCAGGTGAGGGAGCCGGTGCCGCTGGAGATGTTCACGATCCGCGGCCTCGGCGACCGGCGCAGCGCGGGCAGGAACGCGTTGGTCACCGCGACCACCCCGAACACGTTTGTCTCGTACACGCGGCGGAATTCGGCTACGTCCGCTTCGCCCGCTTTCTTGCCGCCGCCGGATATGCCCGCGTTGTTCACCAGGATGTCCAGCGCGCCGACCTGGCTCGCGGCGCCCGCGACGCTCGCGGCGCCGGTGACGTCGATGACGAGCAGCCGGGCGTCGCCGCCGATCTCGCCCACGGCCGCCTCGCCCCGCGCGGCGTCCCGGGAGCCGACGTACACGGTGTGGCCCGCCGCCGCGAGCTGGCGGGCAATCTCCTTGCCGATGCCCGTGTTGGCACCGGTGACCAGTGCGGTTGAGCTGTCCATGTCCCGAGCGTGCCCGGCCGCGGGCGGGCGTACCCCGGCACGATCCCAAGGTTTATGCGGCGGTTCCCCCGGCCGCGAGGCGCATGAGGTCGGAGCCGAAGTCGATGGCGTCATCGGCGTCATCGGCGTCCTGCGCGGCGGCGCTGCCGAACTCGTGCTGGTAGCTCTGCCAGGACGACTCCCTGACCTTGCGGGCGAACCCGCTCTGCATAAGCAGCACGAGCTCGAGCGCGGCCCGGTCGATGCGCTGCGCCAGCGCCGGGTCGCCCCAGTCGTCCGGGGCGGCGAACAGCGACGTGGGAGCGGTCATCGTGCGCAGGTAGGCGAACAGCGACCGCATCTGGTCGTCGGCGACCAGTGCGTGCCGTGCCGTCCCGGCCGTGGCGGCCAGCACCACCGGCTTGGCGATCAGCAGGTCGTTGTCCAGGACCTGGAAGAACGACGTGAACAGGCCGCTGGCGCCTGCCTTGTAGACCGGGGTCGCGGCGACGATGCCGTCGGCCTGCGCGAGGGTGCCGATCGCCTGCCGCAGCCCGGGCTTGATCAGCTGGGAGGTCAGCGCGGCCGAGATGTCGGCGGAGATCTCCCGCAGTTCGATGACGCTGACCGCCACCGCGTCGCCGTGCCTGCCCGCCAGCGCCGCGGCGCGCCCGGCGACCCGGTCGGCCAGCATCCTGGTCGCCGACGGGTCGCCGGTCCCGGCGCTGACCACCACCAGCCGGAAGGCGTCACGTTCTCGCTGCTCGTTCACGACCATGTGTCCTCGTTCCCGTGGTTGCCGGCCGGGCCGGTGGCGTCGGGCTCGCCCGCCAGCTTCCGGCAGATCGCCTCCAGCTGCCGAAGCTCGCCGGCGCTCGCCCGGGCGGTCACCGCCCGGGCCACGCTGCGCGCGTGCCTGCGCCCGATCTGGCGCTGGCAGGCCCGCCCGGCGCCGGTGAGCGACAGCCGGACGCAGCGCCCGTCGGCCGGGTCGGCGCTCCGCTCGACCAGCCCCCGCTCGGCCAGCCGGTCGACCATGCGGGACAGCGCCGGCTGGCTGAGCAGGACGTGACGGCTCAGCTCGCCGATCCGCACCGGCTCCGCGCTCTTGGACAGCGTGTACAGGACGTCGTACTCCCGCATCGACAGGTCGTCCCAGATGTCCTCGGCTGCGAAGCGCTTGATCAGCACGGCGTGCGCGGACAGCAGCGCCTCCCATGCGTCGTTGGCCGGCCGGCTCGTCTCCCGCCGCATCACGGGCCCGGGTAGGCGGCCCGGAACTCCGGGGCGGTGTCCTGGTAGGGGGACGAGCCGGTGACGTTGTCGCCGCGGTTCGCGTTCGGGCGCGGCTGGCGCGGGGCGCCGTCGCCGTACTTCGCCCGCACCAGGCTGGCGTGCGTGGGCGCGGCGGGCGTCTCCGGGTCGCTTCGCGCGGCGAGCTCGGCGCGCAGCACCGGCACGACCTCCCCGCCGAGCAGCTCGAGCTGGCCGAGCACGGTCTTCAGCGGCAGGCCGGCGTGGTCCATCAGGAACAGCTGCCGCTGGTAGTCGCCGAAGTGCTCGCGGAAGGTCAGCGTCTTGTCGATGACCTCCTGCGGGCTGCCCACCGACAGCGGGGTCATCTCCATGAAGTCCTCCATCGACGGCCCGTGCCCGTAGACCGGCGCCTCGTTGAAGTACGGCCGGAACTCGCGCTTGGCGTCCTGCGAGTTCCTGGCGATGTACGCCTGCCCGCCGAGGCCGACGATCGCCTGCTTCTCGGTGCCGTGGCCGTAGTGCGCGTAGCGCTGCCGGTAGAACCGGATCAGCCGGATGTAGTGCTCCTTCGGCCAGAAGATGTTGTTCGCGAAGAAGCCGTCCCCGTAGTACGCGGCCTGCTCGGCGATCTCCGGGGTGCGGATCGAGCCGTGCCACACGAACGGCGGCACGTCGTCCAGCGGGCGGGGGATCGACGTGAAGCCCTGCAGCGGGGTGCGGTACTTCCCGTTCCAGTCGACGACGTCCTCACGCCACAGCCGGTGCAGCAGATTGTAGTTCTCCAGCGCCAGCGGCAGGCCCTGCCCGATGTCCTTGCCGAACCACGGGTACACCGGGGCCGTGTTGCCCCGCCCCAGCATCAGGTCCATCCGCCCCTTCGACAGGTGCTGCAGCATCGCGTACTCCTCCGCGATGCGCACCGGGTCGTTGGTCGTGATCAGGGTCGTGGCCGTGCTGAGGATCAGGCGCTTCGTCGTGCCCGCGATGTACGCCAGCAGCGTCGTCGGTGCGGACGAGAAGAACGGGGGGTTGTGGTGCTCCCCGATCGCGAACACGTCCAGCCCGACCTCCTCGGTCTTCTGGGCGATCTTCGTGATCGCGTCGATCCGCTCCGCCTCGCTCGGCGTCTCCCCGGACACGGGGTCCCTGGTGATGTCGCTGACCGAGAAAATTCCGAACTGCATGTCCTGCCTCCCTGGCGCTCCGGAAGGATCAGCACCCGCGCTGCACGCTCCGGGACGGCGCCTAGATCTATGCGTTTGCATGTATCTGCAACGGGACCCGCAGCCGGGCTATTCCCGCTGGTCAGCGAGGCCATGATCCGCGGCGGCCCAGCAACGGCACCCGCGTGAAGATCGTGAACGGGTGGCGGCGGGCGGAGCCTGGCTAGCTGCCGCCGGCGAGGCCGGGCCGGCGAACGGGCTAGAGCTCGTTCTTGTAGACCGTGCCCTCTTTCATGATCAGCTTCAGCGTCCGTTCCGGGGTGGTGAGCACCCTGATGTCATCCAGCGGGTTGCCGTCGATCACGAGCAGGTCGGCGAGCGCGCCCGGCGCCACGCAGCCCAGGTCGCCCTCGCGCCGCAGCAGCCGCGCCGCGACGGTCGTCGCCGAGCGGATCAGGTCGGCCGGGGGCTGGACCTCGGAGCGGATCACGAACTCCTGCAGCTGCTGGTCGTGCATGTCGGCGAACAGGTCCGTGCCGTAGACGACCGGGATGCCGGCCGCATGCGCCATCTCCAGGGCGCCCATCGCGCCGTCGATCACCTTTGTCAGCTTGGCGTCGATGTCCGCGGGCAGCAGGCCTTGCCGGGCCCGGCTCGCCAGAGCGTGGTACGTCACGATCGTCGGGACGTAGAACGCGCCGCAGGCCTGGAACAGCGGGATGCTGCTGGCGTCCATCAGGTTGCCGTGCTCGATGCAGCGCACGCCGCACTCCAGGCCGCGGTTGATGGCCCGGGAGGTATAGGCGTGACCCGTGACGTAGATGTTGGCGGCCGTGGCCTCTTCCACGATCGCGTTCAGCTCCTCGATGGAGAACTGGGTGGAGTCCACCCGGTCGCTGGGCGAGTCGACGGCCCCGCTGAGGTAGACCTTGATGTGGTGCGCGCCGCGCCGCACCTCTTCCCGGACGGCCCGCCGGACCTCGGGCACCCCGTCGCAGATAACCCCGATGGCCGGTGAGTAGTAGTTGTCGTCGTAGACCCGGCGGCTGGGAGCCCGCCAGTCCCCCGCCCCGCCGGTCTGGCTCAGCTGCTTCCCGCCATAGAACATGCGCGGGCCGGTGAAGTACCCCTCCTCGACCGCCCTGGCCAGCCCGGCCTCGCCGGCTCCCACGTCCCTGATGGAGGTGAACCCGCGCGCCAGCATCCCCGCCAGCACGCGGCTCGCCCGCGCCGCCACGTAGCTGGGCGGCCACTCGGCCATGCCGGACAGGTCGTGATCCACGATCGCGGGATGAGTGTGCGCGTCGATCAGGCCCGGCATGACCGTCCGGCCGGCCACGTCGAGGACCACGGCGTCAGCCGGGCCGGCCAGGCCGGGGCCAACGTCGGCGACCCGGCCGCCGTCGACCACCACCGACTGGCCCTCCGCCAGCTCACCCCGCCCGGGATCGAGGACCGACGCGTTCCGCAGGATCGTTACCCCCATCGCGGCCGCCCTTCTCGTCTCGAGCCAGTGAGCTGCGGTGACGAGATCCTAGCCGGGGCAGGCGCCCGCCCGGCGGGGCCTGCCAGCCCGTGGCGCTTGGCCCGCGTCATCACCGCGGGCGCGCACATGCCGATGCGGCCCGCGCTGTGCGGGCCGCATCGGTGGGCTCAGCCGAGGAAGCGGACCGTCTACGCGGTCTTCTGGACCGGGCTGGCGGTCCCGGCTGCGCCCCGTCCCCAGGTCAGGCGGGTGTGCGCGCGCTGACCCTTGTGGTGCTGGCGGTAGCTGGCCACGAGCCCGTCAACACCGAGCCAGCTCGAGGTCCGCCAGAAGACCAGGATCACGATGGCGCACAGGGCGTAGAACCCGATGACGCTCGCGGTGCCGGACATCACGTAGGTGAACAGCAGCGCCAGGCTGCCGATCGCCGCCACGCGGGTGAACAGGCCGGACACCAGGGCCACGCCGATCGTCCACTCTGCCACCGCGACCAGGACCGCGATCCAGGCTGCGTTGGGGACCACGAAGTTGTGCAGGAAGCTGCCCCACCACGAGTAGGCGGGGACGCCGTGCGACGCGAAGCCTGCCACCGCCGCACCGCTGTGGTGCAGGAACCCCGGGTTCTCGGCGCCCCAGAGCTTCGCCGCTCCTGCCTCGATCCACATGACCCCGAGCCAGCAGCGCAGGGCCGTCAGCGGCAGGGCCATGAGCTTCGTCTCCTTGAGCCACTCCCACGCGCGCAGGTTCTGCCGCTTGGCTGGCTCTCCAAGGAACTCAATCGGGCTAGACATTGGAATGCTTCCTTCTTCCTTCCTTTGCTCCGCGCCCGTTTCGGCGGGCTCTGCAGGCAGTGTCCGGCCAGCGGCCCGCGCGGCGGTACGGCCGTAAGGCCTGGTCTGACGGGACGCAGGGCCGCAATGATGGCACCCAATGCGGGACCAATGGCCAGCCGTAAAAGGGACGGCCGGCCCTTTGCCCGCCGCCGTGGCCGCGGCAGCCTGAATACAAGCTTGATGGCTACGGCCAGGGCACCAATCTGCCAGGCCAGCCGCAGTGCCCCCCGCCGCCCCTTCGGCGGGGGGCACGTCAATGTCCCCGCGACGCCGCCCACCGCCGGCGCCGCATCACGGCGGCGGGAGCCCCGCCCGCGGCGCGGACGACACGGATCACCCGGCAGCGCATCGGCCCGGGCCAGCTCCCGCGCCCGGGTAACGATCTGACGTCCGTTCTTGCATTGTCATTATGTAAGGGGCGAGCATAGTCGCAGCCCCCGGCCTGCGCCGGGCCCCGGGGGCACGGGCACGCGAGGGGTGCGGTGATGGGCAGGCTCGCCTGGTCGCAGCTGCGGTTCCGCCGTGCCCGCACGCTGGCGCCGGTTGCCGGGCCAGCCGCCGACCAGACGGGTTGCCGCCCCCGTCAGGGACCAGCATGAAATCCGGCCAGGCACGCCCGGCACACGCCACAGAGAACGCCGGCGAGGGGCCGCAGGCCATGGTGGCGGCGGACGGCATCTGCCGGACCTTCGGCAGCGGGCATACGGCCGTTCATGCCCTGCGCGGGGTCTCGTTCACGGTAGACCGCGGTCAGCTCGTTGCCGTGCGCGGGCGATCCGGCTCCGGCAAGACCACGCTGCTGAACATCATCGGCGGCCTGGACGACCCGACGGCGGGCCGGGTGTGGGTGGACGGCCGTGAGGTGAACCGGATGACCGAGCGGGAGCGGCTGGCGCTGCGGCGGGACCGGGTCGCCTTCATCTTCCAGTCCTTCGGGCTCGTGCCGATGCTGTCCGCGGCAGAGAACGTCGGGATTCCGCTGCGTATCGCGGGCCTGCGGCCAACCGAGCGCCGGGAGCGGGTCGCGGCCATGCTGGCGCTGACCGGGGTGTCCAGCCATGCCGCGCACCGCCCGGATGAGCTTTCCGGTGGCCAGCAGCAGCGGGTGGCCATCGCCCGCGCGCTGGCTGGCCGGCCGGGCCTGCTGATCGCGGACGAGCCGACCAGCCAGCTCGACCTGGAGACCGGCTGGCAGATCATGGAGCTGCTGCTCAGCGTGGTGCGTTCCGAGGGGATCACCGCCCTGGTCGCCACCCACGATGAGGCGCTGATCGGCCTGGCCGACCAGGTCATTTTGCTGGAGGACGGGTCCGTCGCCGGCATCGAGCGCGGATAGGAGCGATCCGTGCGTGGGCTGGGGGTGTCCTTCCTCGTCCGCCGGGCCGCCTCCTCGTGGTTGCTCCTGGCCTGCGTCGCGGTCACGGTCCTGCTCGCCGCCGGGCTCGCGGCCGCGGGATGGACCTTCGCGGCCGCGGCGATCGTGCCCGGAGCGCAGAGCATCCTCGCCGCCCCGCAGGGCCGGGTGATCGGCCTGTCCGGCGTGGCCGACGCCGGGGAAGCTGCCGCCGACTCGCAGCTGATCCGTGCCACGCTGCGCAAGGCCTGGCCGGGGGTCGGTTTCCAGATGGAAAGCGCGCTGTGGGCGGACCCGATCCAGCTCCCGTCGCCGGTCAGCACCACGACCTTCGTGCAGGTCCAGCCCGCGTCGCTGGAAGGGATCAGCGCCCAGGTAACGCTGACCGCCGGGGAATGGCCAGGTCCGCCGCACCACGGCGGTCCGCTGCCGGTGGCACTGCCGGCCGCTGCGGCCAGCCAGCTGCACCTGACCGTGGGCTCGGTGCTGACGGGCACCCCCCCGTTCGCCGGGGCGCCGGCCTCGCTGCAGGTCACCGGCCTGTTCCGGCCCAGGAACCCGGCGTCGCCGTACTGGGCGGTGGACCTGCTGCCCAGCTCAGGGATCGGCGTCCAGAACTACTCCATCAGCGCCGGAGGGATGAGCGAGCCGGCTACCACGGTCAGTTACGGCCCCGCGGTGGTGAACCCGGCTGCGTTCGGCGGGGCGCTCGCCGCGAGCCAGGCCTCGTGGATGGTGTTGCCGCAGGCGCCGGCGATGGCCCGGGCGAACATCGGGGCGCTCGCCGCGAACACCAGCGAGGCGGTTTCCCAGCTGTCGGTGGCCCTCCCTGAGGGGCTGACGGTGACCTCGGGCCTGCCGCAGCTCCTGGCCGGCATAGGCAGCACCATCGTGCTGGCCCGGTCGCTGTTCACGATCGGCGCACTGCAGCTGCTGCTGCTGGCCGGGGCGGCACTGGTGCTGGCCGCGCGGCTGCTGGCCAGTCTGCGCGAGGAGGAGTCCGCGCTGCTCCGGGCGCGCGGCGCCACCAGGTGGCAGGTGGCGCGGCCCGTGCTGGCCGAGGCGGTGGTGCTCGGCGCCGCGGCCGGCCTGGCGGGCGTGCTGGCCGGGACCCGCCTGACCGGCGTGCTGGCCGGCCTGGGCCACCTGCGCCTGGAGAGCTACTCGGGCATCACCCCGCTGGCCTGGCTGTCGGCCCTCGCCGTGCTGGTGCTGTGCGCCGCGGTGATGGTTTGGCCCGCGCTGCACGCCCTGACCCCCGGTGCGGCCAGGCGCCGCCGGGGCCGGCAGGCCCGGCTCGCGGGGATCGCCTGGGCGGGCGGCGATCTGGCCGTGGTGGCGCTCGCCGCGGTCGCGGTATGGCAACTGCGCGGCTATTCGGCGGTCGCGCATCCGGCGACGGGATCGCTCGGGATCGACCCCGTGGTCGCCGTCGCCCCCGCGCTCGCGCTGGCCGGGGTGTCGCTCATCCCGCTCCGCGGGCTGCCGCTGCTGGCCAGGCTCGCCGACAAGGCGACCGACCACGAACGGCGGCTGGCCGCCGCGATGGTGAGCTGGCAGATCGCCAGGCGGCCGATCCGCCAGGCGGGCCCGGCCCTGCTCGTCGTCGTCGCGACGGCGACCACCACGCTGGCGCTGGCCGGGTACGCGAGCTGGCGGCAGTCGGCCGCGGACCAGGCCGCCTTCGCGGTCGGCTCGGACGTGCGGGTGGACTCCGCGGGCCCGCTGCCGCTGGGCGCGGCCGAGGCGATCACCGCGGCACCGGGTGTCACCGCCGCCACGCCGGCCAGCATCGCCGGCATCGGCAACGGGGGGCAGATGATCGCGCTGGACGCGAACACGGCGGGTAAGACGATCCTGCTCCGCCCCGACCTGTCGCCGCTTCCGCTGGGCGCGCTGTGGCAGCGCATCACCCCGCGGCATCTGCCCGGACTGGCGCTGCCCGGCCAGCCGGACCGGCTGGAGATCCTCGCGACCCTCGGGGCGAGCCCGAACGGCAGCACGGCCCAGGCACGGAAGGCTCTTGGCTCAGCCACCGTCACGGCCTGGATCCAGGACGCCACCGGCGCCCAGATACCCGCCGCCGAGCCCCTGCCCTTCGACGGCCGGGCGCACGCCCTGATCTTCACGCTGCCAGGTCCGCGGCAGGCCAGCTACCCGCTGCGGCTGGTCGGGCTCACACTGACCTATACCCTGCCGCCGTACGACCCGGCGAGCCCGACATCCGCCCCGAACGCCAGCCTCACCATCGAATCCCTCGCGGTGGCTGCGACGGCCAGCGGCCCGTTCGGCAGGCCGTTCAGCCACGGTGCCGCCCTGGCGCCATGGCAGAATACGGGATCCTCGCCGTCCGTCCCGACCGGGCCGCCGGGCCCGTACGGAGGGACTCCGCCATCGGGCGGGGCACCGCCATCGATCCTGGACTGGCAGAGCGCCGCCGGGGGCGCCCAGCAGCTCACGTTCAATACCGGACACGATCCGTCGGCGACGGTCATCAACGAGGGCTTCGCCCCCTCGACCAGCATCGGAATGGTCGCGATCACGGCGCCGCCGCCGTCCCCGGTCGTACCGGCCATCGCTACCGCCGGCTACCTGGCGGCCAGCCGGCTCAGCATCGGGTCGACCGCCCCGGTTTCGCTCAGCGGGGTCTCCGTCACGGTCCTGATCGTGGCGTCGGTGGCCAGGTTCCCGACCGTCTTCGGGCAGAACCGGGCGCTGATCGCCGACCTCGCCGCGGTCAACGACCTGCTCTTGGCCAGCCAGGCGACGCCCTTGCCGGTGACCCGCTGGTGGCTGCGCACCGCTGACGGCCGCCTGCCGCGCCTGCCGGCCGGCCTCGGCCTGTCCGTCACCGACCGCGCCAGCCAGCAGGCGGCCCTGCTGGGCAACCCGCTGCTGAAAGCCCCCCGGGAAGCCATGCTGGCCATCGGGCTGGCGGCGGTCCTGCTCGGCGCGGGTGGGTTCTCGGTCAGCGTGACGGCCAGCCTCCGCTCGCGGCGGACGCAGAGCGCGGTGTTCGCCGCGCTGGGGGTGGGGAAAAATGCCCAGGCCGGCCAGCTGTGCCTGGAGCAGTGCGCGCTCAGCGTCCCGGCCGCGGCCGCGGGCCTGCTGGCCGGGATCGGCCTGGCCCAGCTGATAGTGCCCGCGATCACCCTGACCACGGATGCGGCGCAGCCGGTGCCGTCGGCCCTGGCGGTTGTGCCACTCGGCCCGGCCGTTGCCCTGGCCCTGGTCACCGCGGCCGGGCCGGCCGCCGCCGCTGCCGTGTCGGTCCTGCGCAGGCCCGACCCGGCGGCGCAGTTGCGGGCGGAGGCCAGATGAGAACGCTGTGGCCGCGGCTGCGCGCGGCCTGGGTGACGCTGACCGGTACCGGGGCCGCCGCCAGTGCCGCCTTCGGCCTGCTTGTGTTCGCCGCCGCACTGGCCAGCCTGGCGATCCCGCGGGAGGGCGTGGGGTTGCGCACCGGGGCGCTGCAGCGCATGATCGCGGCTTCGCAGCCCGGCGACCGGACCGTCACCGCGACGGCGGTCATGGTGTCCCCGGTGACCAACGAGTCGATCCAGGTTCTGGCCACCGATATCGCCGCGGCCGGCGCCTCCCTGCGGTCGCGGCTGGCCGCGGGCGGGGTGCCGATAGCCAGCAACCCGCCCGCATGGTCGAGCCTGAGCACAGACGACATACAGGTCACCGGGGCGGCCCGGGCCGCCGGATACGGGCAGCCGCAGTTCGAGATGACCTACCGCACGGCGCTGGCCCGCTACAGCCATATCGTGGCCGGACGGCTCCCGGCCGGCGGCCCGGCCGGGGTGGTGCAGGTCGCGGTGACCACCGCCACCGCGGCCAGGTTCGGCCTGCGGGCCGGCACCCGGCTGAATGCGGGGCCGGTGCCACTGGTGGTCACGGGGATCATCCAGCCGGTGCTGCCGGCCTCCGCCTTCTGGAGCGCGGATCCCGCGGCAGCCACGCCCGTGCTGACGCCTGCCACGTCTGCTGGGCCGTCGTTCTGGACCGGAGCGCTTTTCATCGGCCCGGGGGCGCTCCCGCTGATCGAACCCAGTCTCAATCCCGTCATGAACGCGACCTGGTGGTATCCGGTCGCGCTCGGCCAGCTCACCGCGGGCCAGGTGGGCGGGCTGGAGGCGGGCCTCGGCAGCCTGGCCTCCTCCGGGGTGACGGTGGGCCCCCCTGGGAGCGGGGTCGTGGCGACGATCACCTCCCAGATTCCCTCGATCCTGTCGCCGTTCATCGCCGGGGAAAGCGCCGTCGCCCCCGTGCTCGAACTGCTGTATGTCAGCCTGGCCGTCATGGGCGCGGTGGTGGTGCTGCTCGGCGCCCGGCTGGTGGCGCAGCGCCGCGCCGCGGAGTTCACGCTCATGCGTGCCCGGGGCGCGGCGCTGTATCAGCTCGGCTGGCTGGTGCTGCGCGCCAGCGTGGTCATTGCCGCCGCCGCCGGGGCGGCGGCCGCGGTCCTCGCCATCGGCCTGACCCCCGGCGACGGCGACTCGGTGGGCTGGTGGCTGGCTGGCATCACGATCGCCGTGACGCTGGCCGGGCCGGT
>JASHPR010000277.1 GCA_030038015.1 Streptosporangiaceae bacterium | reverse complement strand
GCAAGATCCCGTAGATCGAGTCCGGCGCTACCCGGCCCTCACAGAAATCCGCCGTCGACCGCCACAGATCCGGCTGCCGCGGCGCCCTGCCAAGCGTCATCAGCCACCCCACGAAGACCAGCCCGCAACATGATCATTCTCCAGGAATGGCGCCCAGCATCATGGGACCGCCACACGAAAAACACCAGCTACCTAGGTCTCCGTTGCCTCGCCGTCCAGAGCAACGTTCTGCCGCATAGGCAGCTGCCCGCGTATCCGAACGCCCGGCCGCGGCACGCGCGGTGACGGGGCCAGGCCGCCGTGCCCTGGCTTGGTGGCGCACCGCGGCGACGTGGACTGACGCCTCCAGCTCAAGCCTCCCGGGGACCTCCAGCCCGAGCCTTCCCGGGGGCTGTCGTGTCGGCCCGGGAAGGCCGCACCCGGGCGGCGGGCCCGTCGGCCGCAGGGCCGCCTCGGCTCGCCGCCCGTGATGCCGCCGGTGACGGGACCCCGCCTAGGGGGCTTTCACCACCAGCGTGTTCCAGGTCACCTCGTTGACAACGCCGTCGTCCTTGACGCCGTACTTCTTCTGGAAGCTCTTGACGGCCTTTGCCGTGTCGGCGCCGAAGACGCCGTCGACCTTCAGGCTGGTGTACCCGTACGCGCGCTTGAGGTAGTCCTGCACCGCCCGCACGGCATCGCCCTTGTCGCCCTGCTTGACGGTGAGGATCAGCTTCGGCCACGTCTTGTCGCCGACGACGCCATCGACTGGCGTGATGCCCCTTGCCTTCTGGAAGTCCTTGACCTTGGCCGTGGTGTCGGGGCCGAACTTGCCGTCGACCGTGACCTTGTAGCCGCGCTGGTTGAGCAGGTACTGGATGGTCCGGACCCGGTTGCCCTGGGCGTTCTGCTTGACCGCCGGCCATTGCAGCGCCTTCACCACCTTGGCTGGGTGCTGCGGCGCCGCGACCGCGGCCGTGGCGGCACCGGCCGCCATTGTCACGACCATACCGGTCCCGAGCACGCCGAATGCAATTCGGCGCAGGACATTACGCATGCGTCCCCCTTTGAGTAATGAGCTTGCTTTGGTGTGTAGCGCGGCCTCGTCTGAACGCGGGGGAGGCCGGGAGATAAACTGCCGTACGAGACGCTATTTGCGTTGACCCGGATGGTCAAGCGATTCGGGCTGTAGTCATTCGTGATTGCTGCTGCTGGCTAGTGCCGAGTGAACATAGCGTCCATCAATAATGGTATTTTCTAAGTTATGCAGGTGCGCTAAATCTCCGCGCGCAGATCAACGCCGTGGCCAGCGCAGGCCTGACGCCCACCCACCTGGGCTGGCACTGCCTGGCCGACGGCGGGCGCCGCGACATCTTCGACCTGACATTGGCCCTGGCCCGCGAGCATGGCCTGGCCATGCGGGCCTGGCTCAGCCCTGGGCGCCACAAGCTGCGACGGCAGGGCCTGCCAGCCGTCGACCACGAGTTCCTGGATAGCTTCCGCCTCGACATCGACAACAAGCCGGCCCGGTACGCAGCCCTGTTGCATGACCTGCCGCCCGGCCTGACCGAATGGGCAGTGCATCCCGGCCTGGGCAACAAGCAATCACAAGCGCTCGATCTCGAGCACGTGGCTGAGTTCGGTGATAGGGCAGTCCCCACCATCCTCGCCATCCGCGCCCGCAAGCGCGTCCGGCGAGGATGAACACCAATGTCAGCTTGGTGATGAGACCTCACCGCACGCGTGGCCGGGCCGGGCTCGTGAGTCGATCCGCGGCGCGATCATGCTCGGCGCCATAGCAGCACCACATGGCAACTGACACCGCGGCGGCCCACTCCACGCCCGGAGAGTTCCCGCTGGGCCCGATGCTGCGGCTGTTGCTCGCTTCGACTCATTAAGCTATTGTGCTAGACGCCTAGATTAATTCCTGATGACGCGGTGGGGAGCGCCAGTGATCGAGTTCCACCTCAGCAGCAGGTCTGGTGTCGCGCCGTACCTCCAGCTGATCCGGCAGGTACGGCAGGCGCTGCGCCTCGGCTTGCTGCGGGCGGGCGATCAGCTGCCCACCGTCAAGGACGTGGCCGGGTCGCTGGCGATCAACCCCAACACCGTGCTCAAGGCCTACCGGGAACTGGAGTACGAAGGCCTGGTGGCCGCCAAGCCCGGGGTCGGCACGTTCGTGACCAAGACGGTCAGCGACGCATCGGTTGCCGCGCATCAGCGGCTGAGCCTGGAGCTATCGGCCTGGGTCGGCCGCGCGCAGCAGGCGGGCCTGGACTTCGAGGACATCGAGGCGCTGTTTCAGCGGGCCGTCCGGTCCGCCGCACGGGAGGAAGCAGGATGAGCAACGCACCCGCGGCGATTGAGGCCCGCGGCCTCGGCAAGCGCTACGGGCACCGCTGGGCGCTGGCCGACTGCACGCTGAGCATCCCGGCCGGGCACGTGACCGGGCTGGTGGGCCCGAACGGGGCCGGCAAGACCACCTTGATCAGCCTGGCCACCGGGATGCTGGCGCCGACCACCGGCACCGTGCGGGTGCTCGGCGGTGCGCCGGCCAGCGGCCCCGATCAGCTCGCCCGCGTCGGCTACGTCTCGCAGGACACCCCGGCCTACGCCGGGCTGAGCGTGGCCGATCACCTGCGGCTCGGCGCGCATTTGAACCCGCGCTGGGATGCGGCGCTGGCCCGCCGCCGGATCGAGCAGCTGGGCCTGGACCCCAGGCAGAAGGCGGGCCACCTGTCCGGCGGGCAGCGGGCCCAGCTCGCGCTCACCCTGGCCCTCGCCAAGCGGCCGGAGCTGCTGATCCTGGACGAGCCGATCGCCAGCCTGGACCCGCGCGCCCGGCGCGAGTTCCTGCAGGTCCTGATGAACGCGGTGGCCGAGCAGGAGCTCAGCGTGGTGATCTCCTCGCATCAGGTCGCCGACCTGGAACGGGTCAGCGACTACCTGGTCGTGCTGATCGACTCGCGGGTGCGGGTCGACGGAGCGGTGGAGCACCTGCTGGCCACCCATCACCTGCTGACCGGCCCGCGCCGCGCCGCCGCCAGCCTTCCGGCCAGCCAGCAGGTCATCACCCAAAGCCACACCGGCCGGCAGAGCACGTTCGTGGTCCGCAGCAGCGAGCCGGTCATCGACCCAGCCTGGACGGTCGAGGAGGTCAGCCTGGAAGACCTGGTCCTGGCCTACATGGGCCCCGCCGCCACAGGGTCGCCCGACATCAGGACGCTGGAGGCCAGGCCATGATCTGGCTGACCTGGCGCCAGTTCCGCCCGCAGGCCATCACCGCGGCCATCGCGCTGGCCGTGATCGCGATCGTGGTGGCGGCGACCGGGCCGGGCATCGCCAGCGCGTACACCTCGTCCGGCCTGCCGGCCTGCCACGCCAGCTGCGCCACGGACGCGAGCAACTTCTTCATCGGCCTGAGCCGGCTCGACCTGCTCCTCTACCTGGGCAGCTTCCTGATCATGTACCTGGCGCCCGCGCTGATGGGGATCTTCTGGGGCGCGCCGCTGATCGCCCGCGAGGTCGAGACCGGCACGCACCGGGTCGCCTGGAACCAGAGCGTCACCCGCACCCGCTGGATCCTCGTCAAGCTTGGTCTGGTCGCACTGGCCGCCGTCGCGACGGCTGGCCTGCTCAGCCTGATGGTGACCTGGTGGGCCGGCCCGATCAGCCACGCAGCATTGTCGTCGGGCGGGCAGATCAGCGGGCTCGTGCCCCGGCTTGACCCACCCGTCTTCGACGCGCGGGGCATCGCCCCGCTGGGCTACGCGGCGTTCGCCTTCGCGCTCGGCGTGACCGCCGGTGTGCTGCTGCGCCGCACGCTGCCCGCGATGGCCGTCACGCTGGTCGCCTTCGCCGTGATCCAGGTCCTGGTGCCGAACCTCGTCCGGCCTGCCGGCCTGCCACGCCAGCTGCGCCACGGACGCGAGCAACTTCTTCATCGGCCTGAGCCGGCTCGACCTGCTC
>JASHPR010000276.1 GCA_030038015.1 Streptosporangiaceae bacterium | reverse complement strand
CGCCCGGCGCAGCGTGCCGCCCGCCGGAGGCAAGGCTCGCCCGGCCGGGGCTGCCCGGGCGGTGTTCTCCCGGATCGCAGGCGGCTGACCCCGCGCACTCGTACTGTTGGGGCTCGCGAAGAGAGCCTTCGGCAGGCGCGGAGAGCGGGGCGGCGATGCAGGTGATAACGGTGGGCCGGTTCGGCGGCCCCGAGGTGCTGCAGGTCGGCGAGGCAGACGTGCCGGAGCCGGGCCCGGGCGAGGTCCTGGTCCGTGTGCTCGCCGCCGGGGTGGGCCCCTGGGACGCGTCGCTCCGCCGCGGCGGCTGGTCCGGGCCCCTGCCGTACGTGCCGGGCGGTGAGTTCGCCGGCGTGGTCGTGGGCGGGACCGGCGAGGGCGCCGCGCTGGACGACGGGACACCCGTGTACGGCTACCCCGGCCTGACCGGATGTTACGCCCAGTACCTCACCTGCCCGGTCGAGCGGCTTGCCCCCATCCCCGAGGGGCTGTCCGCCGTCGAGGCCGCGGCGGTGCCGGTCGACGGGCTTACCGCCGAGCAGGGCCTGACCGACGTGCTCGGCATCCGCCCCGGCGAGCGCGTGCTGATCACCGCGGGCGCGGGCGGCCTCGGCCACTTCGCGGTGCGCATCGCCCGCATCCTCGGGGCCCTGGTGGTGGCCACGGCCAGCCCGGAGCACCACGAGTTCCTGCACCAGCTCGGCGCCGCCGTGGCCATCGACCACAACAGGCCCGACTGGCCGGAGCAGGTCCGCGAGGCGACCGACGGGGGCGCCGAGCGGGTGCTGGCCTGCGCCGCGCCCACCCTGGAGGGCGCCGCCCGCGCGGCCCGCGAGGGGGCCGTCATCGCCACCCCGGTGCACGCCGAGCTGCCCCATACCGACGGTGTCCGCTGGCAGCAGTACGACGGCGAGCCGCGGGGGAGCCGCCTGGTGCGGATGGCCCCGTGGTTCGAGGACGGGTCGCTGTCGGTCACCATCCAGCAGCGGTACTTCTGGCAGGACGCGGCCGAGGCGCACCGGGTGATCGAGCGCGGGCACACCAGGGGCAAGCTGGTCCTGGTCGTGGACGAGGACCTGGCCGCCGCGCTGGGGGTCTGACCGCCCACCAGCCCGGCGCACCCGTGTGATCGCGCCTGCCAGCGCCGTCAGCCCTTGACGTAGGCCAGCTTCTCGGTCACCTTGCCGTCCCTGACGGTGATCACGTCGATGCCCCGCACATGGCCGCCGTCCCAGTCGTACCGCCAGCGCTGCACAACCCGGTCACCCGCCGTGAATGAGTCCTCCACGGTGAAGTGGCTCGCCGCATTGTCGAAGATCGGCTTCCATGCTGCCCTGATGGCCGCGTGGCCGATGCAGCGGTGGCCGTCCGGTGCGGGCGAGGTCGACTCGAACACGCAGTCTGCGCTGGTCAGCGCCACCGCCGCGGCAAGGTCGTGGTCGTTCCACGCGGCGTTGAACCGGCTGACCACGGCGGCGGCCGGTTCGGCGACGACCTGGCCTGCGCTGGTCATGCCAGCGCGGGCTCGGCGGCCTGCAGGCTGCCGCGGAGCATTTCCCGCAGTTCCGGGGTGTCCTGGTGGCCGTGCTTGGCGACGGCATGTGCTACCGCAGCGTCGAGGACTTCCTCCTCGCCGCCGGCGATCGTGAGCGTGCAGCCGGCCTCGTTGGGTACCTGGCGGCAGTCGATCATCTTGCGGGCCATAATGGCCTCCCTCCCTGTGGGGCCGGCGCTGGTCCCGGCCGCGGCAATGGTGCGTGGCTGGCTACCGGGCGCAGTTGCCCGCGCCGAACCAGCCGACGGTGATCACGGGCTCGTCTCAGGCGACCCAGGCGTCGTAGCCACTTGGCAGGGCCGTTTTGTCCATCTCGTCCTCCGCTGGGCGCGGCCGATGAAGTATCCTGACTTACCGATAGGTCAGAGTTTGACTTACTGGTAGGTCAGGCGTCAAGGTGCACGGAGGATTTTGAATGGCCCCACGGCGCATGCGCGGGGAAGACGCGGGCACGGCTTCGCGGATCCTGGACGTTGCCGAGCAACTGGTCCAGGTCCGCGGGTTCAACGGCTTCAGTTACGCCGATATCGCGGCCGAGTTGCACATCACCAAGGCCGCCCTGCATTACCACTTCGCCAGCAAGGCCGACCTGGGGGAAGCGCTCATCTCCCGGTACGCCAGCCGCTTCGCCAGCGCCCTGGCCGGGATCGACGCGAGCGGCGCCACTTCCCGCGCCAGGCTGGCCGCTTACGCGGACTTGTACGTGCAGGTGCTGCGCGACCGACGGATGTGCCTGTGCGGCATGCTCGCCGCCGAGTACCAGACCCTCCCGCAGCCCATGCGGGACGCGGTGGTCAGCTTCTTCGACCGCAACGAAAGCTGGCTGGAGGTCGTGCTTGGACAGGGCCGGGAGGACGGCAGCCTGCGGTTCGCCGGCTCCGTGCGCGACACCGCGCGCATGGTCGTGAGCGGACTGGAAGGAGCCATGCTGATCGCGCGTCCCTATGGCGACATCGCGCGGTTCGAGGCTGCCGCCGCGAACCTGCTCTTGGGCCTGGAACCCGCGGCCGATGAGGCACTGGCAAGCCCGGGCCCGGCGGCCTGACGGCCGCTCCCACGCCCCGGCCAGGTGAACGCCGTTGCGCCTGGCCACCGGCTGCAGGAGTAGACCGCGAGCAGTCGCCCGCGTCCCATCCGCCTGCGCTGAGGCCCCCATGGTGCCCCGGGCCATGGCGGGCCGCGATGCGTCAGGGATGAGCGTGACCGGGATCAGCGTTCGCGCTCGTACTTGAACGACAGCTCAAGCTTGGTCCGGAAGGTGATCCCCCCGCCCTCATCCAGGTGGATGTCCTGCTTGACCACCTCGGCAACCCGAAGGTCGTGGAGGGTCTCGCCTGCGGTCTTAATCGCCTGTGCTGCCGCGTCTTCCCACGACGTCGTACTGGTCCCGATGACTTCGATCACCTTGTAGGTGCTCATGGTGCCCTCCTCGGATCGGCTTCCAGCACATGACACGCAAGGCAACAGGCGTACCGCATGACCTGCGGTCTCCTCTGAGCCCGGCATCCGGCGCCCGTTCCTTACCCCCGCATGATGGGCCGGAGGCACCGGCGCCGTAAGGGCCAAACGGCCCGACCATGCCGGGAGAGCCGCCAACCGCAACCGCGGCCCCCCAGGAGCGCCGGAAACGCCCGGCCGCCGCTGTCGCGGGCGCCCGCCGCCTACCGGGTAAGCGCGCTTTCGGCCGCTTTGCCGTACAGCTCCGCGGCCCGCCAGCAGTACCAGGCGACGACCGAACGGTACGGCCGGTACCGGTCGCCCAGCGGCTCCAGCTCCTTCGCCGTCGGCGTCGGGATTCCCCACGCCAGCCCGAACCCCTTCCTGACCCCGAGGTCGCCGGTCGGCCACACGTCCAGCCGCCGGAGCTGGAACATCAGGAACATCTGCGCGGTCCACGTCCCGATGCCGCGCACCGTGGAGAGCCGGGCCACGACCTCGTCGTCGCTCTCGGCCCGCAGCCCGGCCGGGTCGAGCACCACCGTCCCGTCGAGCACCTTGGCCGCCAGGTCGCGCAGCGAGGCCGTCTTGCTGCCGGACAGGCCGGCGGCCCGCAGCGCCTCGTCGGGCAGCGACACCACCCGTTCCGGGACGACCTGGCCGCCGAGCGCGTCGATCAGGCGGCCGTGGATGGCGGCCGCCGCCCGCCCGGCCAGCTGCTGGTAGATGACCGCGCGGACCAGCGCCTCGAAGTTGGAGTCGGCCGGGGGCCGCACCCGGGCCGGGCCGGCCGCGGCGGCCAGCCGCCGCAGCACCGGATCCCGCTCGGCCAGGATGGCGGCGGCCGCCGCATAGCTGCGCGCCCGGCGGGGCGCTGCCTGCTGGCTGGACATCCGCCCAGTCTGCCCGACGTCACCGGCCGCATCCCAGCCGGGCGGCTGCCTCTCACCGGCTGCTGTGCAGCGCCAGGACCGCGGCGGCGACGTCCTCCCGGCCATGGCCCGCATCGACGGCAGCGTGCCACTGCCGGGACAGGGCAACGAGCAGCGGCGGCGGGTTGAGGCCGGCGGCGGCGATCGCGAGGTCGACGTCCTTGAGCGCCCACTCCAGCGGGAACTCCGGCTCAAAGTCGCCGCGCTCCATCTTGTGCAGCTTGGCGTCGGCGATCGGCGCGTCCAGCGGGCCGCCCTCGATGGCCTCATTGAGCTTGCTGGCGTCCACGCCGAGCCGGCCGGCCAGCTCGAGCGCCTCGGCGACCCCCTCGATGAGGGTGGACATGTACGCGTTGACGGCTATCTTCATCCGGCTGCCCTGGCCCGCCGGGCCCAGCCACACGGTCTTGCGGCCGAGCACGGAGAACACCGGCCGCACGACCGGCTCCGCCTCCTGCGGCCCCGACGCCAGGATGAGCAGCTGGCCGGCCTCGGCCGGGCCCTTGCTGCCCGAGACCGGCGCGTCCACGAACATGACCTCGGGCCGGAGCTGGCTGAGCCGGCTGGCGATCTCGGCCGTCGGTGCGACGCCGATCGTGCCCATCTGCGCCCACACGGCGCCGTCGGCAAACGCCCCGACCGCGCCGCCGCCGAACATGACCGAGGTCACCACGTCGGCGGTCGGCAGGATCGTGATCACCACGCGCGCTCCACGGACCGCGTCCTGCGCGTCGGCGGCCAGCCGCGCGCCGGCCTGCGCCAGCGGGGCGGTCGCGGCCTCCGACCGGTCCCACACGGTGACCGGCAGCCCGGCGGCGACGAGGTTCCGGGCCATCGCCGAGCCCATGATGCCGGTGCCGAGCACCGCCACCTGCGTCTCCTCGCCCTGGCCATTCGTTCCAGCCATGTGCATCTCCTCCCGAGCGGCTCGGCATGTCAGCGGCGCTCCCTATGGTGGTGACCCCTGGCGGGCGAAGCAAAACAGGCACGGCCGGCCGCCGGCTTTGCGGAAGGTAAAGACTCCAGCAGGTCTTCGCCTTCCCGGCAGCCCGGTCAGCGCACGCCATGAGCCGGGGCGCGTCACGTTCAGGATCTTTCAGAAGGCCGGCTGATGCCGAGGCGCTCCAGCACGCGGGCGATGTCACTGGGCGAGACGATCCCGGCCAGGTGGCCGTCGCGGAACACGAGCGCCCGCCGGTCGGCGCACGCGGTGAGCCGGGGCAGCAGGTCGGAGACCGGCTCGTCGGGCGTGGCCGTGGCGACGTCGCTGAGCGGGCAGGCGATGTCCGCGAGCCTGGTCCGGTCCCGGTCGGACGTCGGCACGTGCTTGACGCGGTTGAAGGTGACCAGCCCGGTCACGTTGCCGTCGTCGGTGACCGGGAAGCTCTGGTGGCGGGCCCGGAGCAGGTAGCTGTCCAGGAACTCGCTGACGGTCGCCGATCCCGGCACGGTCGCCGGGTCCGGCGTCATGACCTGGCTGACCCGGATGCCGCGCAGCTGCCCGGTCATGACCGCCTGCTGCGCCTCGGCGGTGGCCGCGGCGACGAGGAACCAGCCGATGAAGACGAACCACAGCCAGGTCCACAGCCGGGTGATGAAGAAGGCGTACAGGCCGCCGACGGCGAACACCCAGCCGACGGCCTGGCCGGCGCGGCTGGCCCACACGGTGGCCTTCACCCGGTCCCCGGTGCGCCACCAGATGAGCGCGCGCAGCAGCCTGCCCCCGTCCAGCGGCGCGGCCGGGATCACGTTGAAGATGGCCAGCGCCACGTTGACGATCCCAAGGTAGGCCAGCGCGTCCTCGAAGACCCCGCCCACGCTGGCGCTCGCCGGGTGGGTTCCCGCGAACGCCAGCGCCAGGCCGATCAGGACGGCGCCGATCACGAAGCTGGTCAGCGGGCCGACGCCGGCGATGGCCACCTCCGCCCCCGGGCTCGGCACCTCCCCGGTGAGGTTGGAGATCCCGCCGAAGATCCACAGCGTGATCTTCTCGACGCCCAGCCCGTAGCGGCGTGCCACGAAGCAGTGCGCCAGCTCGTGGGCGAGCAGTGAGGCGAAGAACGCGAGCGCGGTGAGGACGGCCGCGACACCGTAGGTCAGCGCGCTCTGGTGCGGGTTCACCGACGGGAACTGGAGCGTGGCCAGCCCGAACGCGATCAGCGCGAAGATGACCGCGACGCTCCAGTTGGCCTCGACCTTGATGCCGCCGAAGGTGCCGAGCGGGAGGGTGCCGCCCTGGAACCCGTGTCTCTGCCGGCCCTCACGCCCCGAATCCGCCATACTTCACCTATACACCGTCGCCGCTCCGGACGGGTGCGAGACCTGCTGGCGTGGTGACCGGCCGGTACCATCGGCCTGACCCGGCGCCTGCCTCGCGGGCGAGGGGCGCCTGCCCCGCCGACGAGAGGCGCCTGCCTCGCGAACGAGATCTGCGCACCCTGGGAGCCTCCGATGACCGCCGCCATCCGCCTTGCCTCGGTTTCGCTGGACTGCTCGGACCCGAGCGCGCTGGCCGCCTTCTATGCCCGGCTGCTGGGCACCGAGGTGGCCTATGACTCCGAGGCCTTCGCCGCGATCCGGCTGGACGGACTGTGGCTGTCCACCCAGCGGATCGAGCACTACCGCCCGCCGGCCTGGCCCGACGGCCAGCCGGCGCCGCAGCTTCACCTCGACATGGCGGTCGCCGATCTCGAAGCTGCCGAGGCCATGGCGCTGGCGGCCGGTGCCACCAAGGCCGCGGTGCAGCCGAACCCGACGCAATGGCGCGTGATGATCGACCCCGCGGGACACCCGTTCTGCCTGTCGACGCTGATCCCCGACTGAGCGACGGCGCGCGGATCGCACGTAACCTGGGCTGGTGAAGGCTGGCGCAGCCCTCGTCCTCACCGCGGACCCCGGTGCGGCGGCGAGCCGGGCCGTCGCCGAGGCCCGGGCGTCGCTCGGCGGGGCGTCCCCGGAGCTGGCGGTGCTGTTCGCCTCCGCTCATTTCCTCGGCTCGGCGACGGCGCTGGCCTCGGCGGTGACGGAGGAGGCGGGGCCGGTCCCGCTCATCGGCTGCGTGTCGGACGGGGTGATCGGCGGCGCCCGCGAGGCGGAGTCCGGCCCGGCCGTGTCGCTCTGGCTGGCCGCCGGGCTCGGCCCGGCCGAGACGTTCGCCATGGATTTCGTCCGGACGGGCAGCGGGGGCGCCTTCGGCGGCTACCTGTTTGGGGACCGCCCGGCGGGCATGCACCTGATGATCTGCGACCCGTTCACGTTCCCCGCCGGCGACCTGCTGGCCCACCTGAACTCCCGCGCCCCGGGCACGATGGTCATGGGCGGGATGGCAAGCGGCGGGCTCGCGCTGCGGCAGAGCCGGCTGTTCCTGGACGGCCGGGTGATCACCCACGGCGCCGTCGGCGTCCACCTGCCGCAGGCCGAGGTCCACCCCCTGGTGGCACAGGGATGCCGCCCGGTGGGCGCCCTCTTCACCATCACCCGGGCGGACGGCAACCTCATCCGGGAACTCGGCGGCCGCCCGCCGCTGGTGCGCCTGCGGGACCTCGCGGCGTCGATGCAGGGCCGGGAACGGGAACTGCTCGCTCAGGGTGTGCACCTGGGCCTGGTCATCAACGAGTACCAGGCCGACCCCGGCCAGGGTGACTTCCTGATCCGCGGCATCGTCGGCGCCGACCCTGACTCGGGAGCCGTCGCGGTCGACGAGGAGGTGGACGTGGGCCAGTCCGTCCAGTTCCACGTCCGGGACGCCGGCTCGGCGGACGAGGATCTCCGCCGGACCCTGGAACGGGAAGCGGCCGCCCTCGGTGGCCACCAGCCGGCCGGGGCTCTGCTGTTCACCTGCAACGGCCGGGGCTCGCGGATGTTCGCCGAGCCGGACCACGACGCGGGCCTGCTCGCGAAGCTGCTGGGCGGGCTCCCGGTGGCGGGGTTCTTCTGCGCCGGGGAGCTCGGGCCGGTGGGCGGGCAGAACTTCCTGCACACGTTCACCGCGTCGATCGCGCTGTTCCGCTAGGGTGCCGATCGCCGTTCCCCGTGGCCTCCGCACGCCGGTGCCGGCCGGCGGCGGGCGCTCAGCTGGCTGCTTCCGCAAGAGCGGTGTACTCGTCGGGGAGCTGCCCGGTGAGGTGGCGGTAGTCCTCCTCACCCAGCTCCTCGCGCAGCACAGCGAAGACGGCTGCGGCCCCGTCGCGGGCGTCCTCTTCGGTGAGCCCGGTGTGCTGGCTCAGCTGCTTGATGAAGTCATGGACCCGGACCGGGCGCGCCTCCGTCCGCCGGGGCCGCCGTGCCCACAGCTCGTCGGCGAGGTCGGGGAGGTCCTCGGCGAGGCGCCTGGCCTCGCCCTCGCTCAGCTGGCTGGCGAGCGCCTCCAGCGCCGCGCGGGCGATATCTGCCGATTCCTCCCGTGACAACCTGCTTCGTGCCGCTACCGCACGGGCGAGAGCCTTCTGGTCCATGCCACTGCTCCCTTCGTCGGCCTACCGCCATTCTGCTGCGCCCCCAGGGCTGCCCGGTCCCGAGCGTAGCGTCAGCGGGCCGGCTCCCGAAGGCCGCCGCCGGCCGCGCCGCGGAAGTCAGGCCAGGGCGTCGGCGACGATCTTGGCGATCTGGTCGGCTTCGATCAGGAAGCCGTCGTGGCCCGCGGGTGAGGAGACCAGGCGCACCTCGGGGCGGCCGGGGAGCAGTTCCGCCATCTCGTACTGCAGGTACAGGGGGTAGAGCCGGTCGCTGTCCACGCCGGCCAGCGTCACCTGGGCGGTGACGCTGCCGAGCGCGGCCGCGACGCCACCGCGCCCCCGCCCCACGTCGTGGTGGTCCATGGCCCGGCTCAGCACCAGGTAGCTGTTGGCGTCGAAGCGGGCGGCCAGCTTGTCCGCCTGGTGGTCCAGGTAACTCTCGACGGCGTAGCGGCCCCCGGCCCCCGGGTCCTCGCCCGGCTGCGGCCCGCGGCCGAACCGGCCCTGCAGCTCGGCCTCGCTGCGGTACGACACGTGGCCGAGGCGGCGGGCCAGGCCCAGCCCGGCCGCCGGGCCCGGGCCGGCAGCGGCGTAGTAGTCGCCCCCGGCGAAAGCCGGGTCGAGCCGGATCGCCCTGGCCTGGATGGCGCACAGCGCGATCTGCTCGGCGGTGGCCACGGCGCCGCAGGCGATGATGATGGCGCGCCTGACCCGCCCCGGCGCGACCAGCGGCCACTCCAGGGCCCGCATGCCGCCCATCGAGCCGCCGACGACCACCGCCCAGCAGGCCACGCCCAGCCGGCTGGCCAGCGCCGCCTCGACCCGCACCTGGTCCCGGACCGTCAGCGCGGGGAACCGCGAACCCCAGGGCCGCCCGTCCGGCGCGGGCGAGGCCGGCCCGGTGGACCCCTGGCAGCCGCCCAGCACGTTGGGGCACACCACGAACCACTGCTCCGGGTCGAGCGGGCCTCCGGGCGCCACGAGCTGGGGCCACCATCCCGGTGAGCGGTGGCCGGGTCCGGCCGGCCCTGCCAGGTGGCTGTCCCCGGTCAGGGCGTGCAGCACGAGCGCGGCGTTGCCGCCGTCCGGGGCCAGGCGGCCCCAGGTCTCGTACGCCACGGTGACGGGCCCGAGCTCGCCGCCGAGCTCCAGTCTGAGAGGTGCCCCCTCGAAGAGGGTGACGAACCGGCGGCGGCCGGGATCGTCACCCGGCAGCCACGCCCCGGTCGGCCGGGGCCCCGGCACGGCGCCGCGGCGCGCGGGGGAGCCGCCCCTCCCCGGCGCGGCCGCCTCCGTCATCCGCTCTGCCTCCCCGTCCAGCCCATAAAACCCATCAGGTTCGAAGGATAACCTTCGCTGACCAGCCTGGCGCTGCGGACGTAACGCTACGCTGGCATGGTGACCGCGATAACCAACGGCGAGGATCGCCCGTGGGGATTCCGGACCCGTGCCGTCCACGCCGGCGCCCGGCCCGACCCGGCAACCGGCGCGCGGGCGGTGCCGATCTACCAGACCACGAGCTTCGTGTTCGAGGACGCGGCCGACGCCGCTGACCTGTTCGCCCTGCAGAAGTACGGCAACATCTACACCCGGATCGCCAACCCGACCGTGGCGGCGTTCGAGGAGCGGATGGCCAGCCTGGAGGGCGGGATCGGGGCGGTCGCCACGTCCAGCGGCCAGTCCGCCGAGCTGCTCACGTTCACGTCGCTGGCCGGGGCGGGCGACCACCTGGTCTCCAGCGCCGCGCTGTATGGCGGGACGTTCACGCTGCTCGACGTGTCGCTGCGGCGGCTGGGGATCGACACCACGTTCGTCCCCGCCGATGACCCGAAGGCGTTCCGCGAGGCGATCCGGCCGGAGACCAAGGCGCTGTACACAGAAATCGTCGCCAACCCGTCGGGGATCGTCGCCGACCTGGCGGCGCTGGCCGACGTCGCGCACGAGGCGGGCATACCGCTGGTGGTCGACGCCACGCTCGCCACGCCGTACCTGTGCCGGCCGCTGGAGCACGGCGCGGACATCGTCGTGCACTCCGCCACCAAGTTCATCGGCGGCCACGGCACATCCCTCGGCGGGGTGATCGTCGACTCCGGCCGGTTCGACTGGGGGAACGGCCACTTCCCGGCGATGACCGAGCCGGTCGCAAGCTACGGGGGCCTGCGGTTCTGGGATAACTTCGGCGAGTACGGCATGTGCACGAAGCTGCGCGTTGAGCAGCTCAGGGACTTCGGCACGGCCCTGTCGCCGTTCAACGCCTTCCTGCTGCTGCAGGGCCTGGAGACGCTGGCGCTGCGGATGGAGGCGCACGTCGCCAACGCCGCGGCGGTCGCTGAGCACCTGAGCAGCCACCCGGGAGTCTCCTGGGTCTCCTATGCCGGCCTGAACGGGTCGCCGTGGAAGGATCTGGCGGACAGGTACCTGCCCAGGGGACCGGGCGCGGTCCTGGCGTTCGGCGTGGCGGGCGGCCGGGCGGCCGGGCGGGAGTTCATCGAGGCCCTCGAGGTGTGCAGCCACCTGGCGAACATCGGTGACACGCGCACGCTCGTCATCCACCCCGCATCGACCACGCACCAGCAGCTCTCCGACGAGGCGCTCGCGGCGGCCGGGGTGCCGGCCGACCTGATCCGGATCTCGGTCGGCATCGAGGACGTCGCCGACATCCTGTGGGACATCGACCGCGCCCTCGACCGTGCGGCGAAGCAGGCCCTGTGACCGCCGTCGGCACCTGGCAGCCGCCGACGGCGCTGCAGCGGCTGGCCATCATCCGGCGCAGCCGCACCGTGGCCATCGTCGGCGCGTCGCCGAACCCGGCCCGGGCCAGCTACTTCGTGGCGACGTACCTCCTCAGCTCCAGCACCGACTTCACAGTCTGGATGGTCAACCCGCGCGAGACCGAGATCCTTGGCCAGCCGGTCTACCCCAGCCTCGCCGACCTGCCCGGCCCGCCGGACATCGTCGACGTGTTCCGCCGTCCTGCCGACCTCCCGGCGGTGGCGAGGAAGGCGGTCGCGGCCGGCGCGGCCACGTTCTGGGCGCAGCTCGGCCTGCACAGCGACGAGGCCGTGGAGATCGCGCACCGGGCCGGCCTGGACGTGGTCACCAACCGCTGCCTGAAGATCGAGCACGCCCGCTTCGCCGGCGGCCTGCACCTGGCCGGCTTCGACACCGGCGTGATCTCCTCCCGCCGGGTTCTCTGACCGCCGGCGCCGCCGACCCGGCGCAGGCTCATCCCCGCGCCGCCTCAGGGGTGACCGCCGCCAGGCGGCCGCATCAGCTGCCCAGGTGCTCGGTGAAGAAGTCCCGCGCCGCCGACGCGGACACCTCGAACCCCTTGACGTACGCGTCGAAGTGCCCGCCGGGCATGATCACCAGCTTGCGCGGCTCGTTCGCCCGCTGGAACGCGGCGATCGCGAACTCGGACGGCGTCAGGTGATCCTCCCGGGCCACCAGCATCAGCAGCGGGGTCGGGCTGATCCAGGGCAGGTAGACGCCGGGCTCGTACTCGCCGAGCAGCTCCACGGTGCGCAGCGTCACCTCGTTGCGCCAGGACGGGGCGCGGGTCGCCCCGGTCTCGGTGAACCACTGCCAGGAGTCGGGCGTGGGCAGCGCGGACGGCGCCAGCGGGTCCTCGGCTACCACCGCCACCATCTGCGGGGCCGCTCCGTTGAACCGCGCCAGCCGGTCGGCGTCGAACATCTCCCGGAACCCGGCCCGGAAGTCGGACCGCACCAGCGCGTGCACGTTGTCCCGGCCGGAGATCAGCGGCACCTGGCTGACCACGGCCTTGACCCGGCGGTCGATGGCGCCGACGACCAGCACGTGCCCGCCGGAGTAGCTCGACCCCCAGACCCCGATCCGCCCGGCGTCGACCTCGGGCAGGGTGCTGGCGTAGGTGATCGCGTGCCGGTAGTCGCGCACCTGCGCCCACGGGTCGATCTCCTGCCGGGGCTCGCCGTCGCTGGCGCCGAAGTTGCGGTTGTCGAACACCAGCGCGTTCAGGCCGCCGGCCGAGAACGCCTCGGCGAACGAGTCCAGGTACATCTCCTTCACGGCGGAGAACCCGTGCGCCAGTACCACGGTCGCGGTCGGCCCCTGCGCCCCTTCCCCCGGGTAGAACCAGCCCCGCAGGGTCACGCCCTCGGCGTCGAATTCCACGTCACGACGGGCCATCGATCTTCCCTCCTGCCGGCGGCCGGCGCCGCCGCCGGCCCTCCACAGCATCGTCCGCCCGCCCGCCCCGGCCCGCAATGGCAGCCAACTCAATGCCCTGAACGTCGCGCCCGCACCCGCCCGCCGTGCCCAGCCGCCTGCTGTCCAGCATGCGCACGTTCCCGATCACTGAACTGATCGCCTGGCGCGCCGCGGACTTGATGCGCGCCTACCGGCGCTCACATCAAGGCATCGGACTTGGTGACTATCTGATAGCGGCCACGGCGGAAGTTGAAGGACTCAATCTCGCCACGCTCAACGTGCGCCGCTTTCCAATGATCCCCGATCTTGAAGCCCCGTTCCGGCTCTGACCCTGAAAGCCCAGCGGCCTGCCCGGGCCGGCGGGGCCCAGCGAGGCGTGGGTGACGGCGTGCACGCCGGCGTAGCTGCGGCCCGACCGCGCGTATCGTGGCGGTCGCGGTGGCAGCGGCGCCCGGCCTTCCATCACATCGCAGAACGGGCCTTCGTGTGTCACGCGGCCGTTCATATCAGGTTCTGCCGGATCCCACAGCCCGGCGGGACCGCCTTCCCGGAGTGTCGCCGTTGACGCTCCGGGCCTCGGCTCGATCCTCCCGCGCTCATGCTTGACCGGCTCAACACTTTACCGTAGGGTAATGCATTACTATTCAGTAAAGTATCGGAGGCTGGCATCATGCCCGAGGTCGTCCGCTCGATTGAGATACAGGCGCCACCCAGCTCCGTCTGGCGATGGCTGGCGACCGAGGAGGCGCTGCGCCGCTGGCTCAGCCCCAGCCTCGAGATCGACCTGCGCGTCGGCGGCGCGTACCGGCTGCTCGGGCCCGACGAGAAGACGTGGATCAGCGGCACGGTGCTGGAGCTGGTGCCAGAAGGCGGCCTGGTCCTGTCCTGGCTGGAGGAGGACGGAGGCTGGGTGCATCCGGCCCGGCTCGTCATCACGCTGGCCGCTACGCCCTCGGGCACGCAGGTCACCCTTGCCCACGACGGCTTCGCAGGGATCGGCAAGCCCGGCTGGCCCGGCACCGTGCAGGCTTACGAGCGCGGCGCTGACCGCCACCAGGTGCTGGAGCGGCTGGCCGACCTGGTGATGGCGGGAAGTGCCTAGTACGAGCGATGGCCTGTTCCGGCTGCTGGCAGATCCTACGCGCCGACGGATTCTTGACCTGCTGGCCGAGCGCGGCGCGCTCACCGTCGGCGAGCTGGCCGCAGAGTTCCCTGACTTGGTTGCGTCGGGAATCTCCAAGCACCTGATGGGCCTGAGGGCAGAGGGGCTCGTGACTGCTACACGCCAGGGGCGGCAGCAGCTTTATCGGGTCGAGGCCGACGCGCTGGCCGACGCGCTGGCACCCTGGCTGGCGAAGTACGAGCCGTACTGGTCGGCCGCGCTCGACCGCCTGCGCGACGTCGCAGAAAACCGGCACAGCACAATCAGTAATCAGCCTCGCCCGACCCCTGAATGATCGAGGCTGATGGCTCTATGATTTACCGCAGCAAGTACTGCGCCGATCGTCCAAGGAGGGTAGATGCGCCAGGCGCTCACGTCCACCGAGATGGCCTTTGGGACCTATTCATGGGATGTGGCGCGTGTCGCAGAAAACGCTCAACTTGGGGATCCTGGCACACGTAGACGCGGGTAAGACGACTCTCACCGAGCGGCTGCTGTACGACTCGGGCGTCATTGACCAGCTCGGCGCCGTCGATGCTGGTACCACCCAGACCGATTCGCTGCCGCTGGAGCGGCAGCGCGGGATCACGATCAAGTCCGCCGTGGCGTCGTTCCCGATCGGGGACGTCGCCATCAACTTGATCGACACGCCGGGCCATCCGGATTTCATCGCCGAGGTGGACCGCGTGCTGAACGTTCTCGACGGGGTTGTGCTCGTCATCTCGGCCGTTGAGAGCGTGCAGGCGCAGACCCGGATACTCATGCGCTCGCTGCAGCGCCTGGAGATACCGGCCCTGCTGTTCGTGAACAAGATTGACCGGCCCGGGGCAAACCCCGAGGGCGTGCTACGGGACATCGCCAGCCGTCTCAAGGTCGCTGCTTTCGCCATGGGCTGCGTGACCAGCGCCGGGACGCATGCCGCCAGCTTCACCGTGTCAGGAGCGGACGACGCTGGGTTCACAACCGGCCTGACCGAGCTGCTGGCCGAGCACAACGACGGACTGCTGGCCGCGTATGTGCAAAACGATGCGGGGGTGCCATATGGCCAGCTCCGTGCGGAACTTGCTGGGCAGACGAGGCGCGGGCATGTGTATCCCGTCTTCTTCGGCTCGGCGATCACCGGAGCGGGCATCGCGCAGTTGATGGCGGGCATCGCCGGGCTGCTGCCCACCTCGGACGGCGACGCTGACGGGCCTCTGTCCGGCAGCATCTTCAAGATCGAACGCGGCAGCAGCGCTGAGAAGATCGCCTACGTCCGCATGTTCTCGGGAACCGTGCACGTTCGCGATCGGCTCCAGCTCGGGTCTGGCCTCGGCGACAAGGTGACCGCGGCCGCTGTTTTCGAGCGAGGGCCAGCAGTCCAGCGGCAAGCTGTCTGCGCTGGCCAGATCGGCAAGCTCTGGGGCCTTGCCAGGGCGCGGGTCGGAGACCGGATCGGCGATCCGGCGGGCAGCGACGCTGGCCTTCAGTTTGCTCCGCCGACGCTGGAGTCCGCAGTCGTGCCGTGTGATCCCGGCGACAAGAATCGGCTGCGAGTCGCGCTCGGCCAGCTCGCCGAACAGGATCCGCTCATCAATCTCCGGCAAGATGACGAGCGGCAGGAGATCTACGTGTCGCTCTACGGCGCTGTCCAGAAAGAGGTAATCCAGGCCACGCTCGCTGACGATTTCAATGTCGCCGCCACGTTCCGGGAGACGACGATGATCTGTATCGAGCGGCCGCTCGGCAGCGCGAGTGCCCTGGAGGTCCTCCAGTCCGACGGCCATCCCTATTCCGCGACGGTCGGGCTGCACGTCGAACCCGGGCCGGTCGACTCTGGCATCGGGTTCCGGCTCGACTTCGATCCGTGCCTCGTTCCGCTATATATCTACAAGACCGCCGGCCACTTCGCTGAGGCCATGACGCAGTACATCCTGTACACATGTGAAAAGGGCCTCTATGGATGGCGAGTCACCGACTGCGTCGTCACGATGAACGAATGCAACTACTACATCGGTGATGGGCCCACCAAGCGGGTGCTGCCCACTCCGCGAACAACGGCCGCAGATTTCCGCAAGCTGACGCCGCTGGTCCTGATGGATGCCCTGCGGCAGGCTGGCACGGTCGTCTGCCAGCCGATAGCTCGCGTCCGCCTTGAGCTGCCCGCGCCGAGGATAGGCGACGTGCTGTCTGCCCTGGCGCGGCTGGGTGCCGACACGGAGATGCCGCTGTCCGGCGCCGAGCTCTCTGTTGTCATGGCCATGCTGCCCTCAGCGCAGGTTCGCAGCCTTCAAGAGCAGCTGCCCGGGCTGACCGGCGGCGAAGGTGTTCTCGACGCCAGCTTCGGTGGTTACGAACCGGTACACGGCAGCTTCCCAAGACGCTGACCCGGGACCGTGCCGGCCAGGACTCGCTGGAGCACGCAGCGGCCCCCGTAGCCTGGACCCGTGACCGCGCAGCCGCTCGCCCGCCACCTGCTGCGGGCCCGCGACCTGGCTGACGCCCGTTACGCCGGGCCGCTGACCGTCGCCGACATGGCGCGCGCCGCCGGCCTGTCGCCGGCCTATTTCAGCCGGGAGTTCAAGCGCGCGTTCGGCGAGTCGCCGCACCAGTACCTGCTGACCCGGCGGCTCGAACGCGCGGCCGCCCTGCTCAGGATCGCCGACTGGCCGGTGGCCGACGTGTGCTTCGCCGTCGGCGCCAGCAGCCTCGGGTCGTTCACCGCGAGCTTCAGCCGGGTGTTCGGCTGCACGCCCACGGCCTACCGCCGGTCCTGGCCGCCCGCGGCGCGGCTGGTCCGGATCCCGCGGTGCGTCGCGATGGCATACGCCCGGCCGCAGAACCGCACGTTTCGAGAAGACCCGGCGGCCAGCCGTTCATAGGGTTCTTCCCGAAGCAACGTCGCAGGCAGGGAGAACCCGGTGATCAAGATCGCCAACACCCAGTTCTGGGTGCACGACCAGGACGAGGCCCTGCACTTCTACACCAAGACGCTCGGCTGGGAAGTGCGGACCGACGTGACCATGGAGGCGTGGAACTTTCGCTGGCTGGTGGTGGCGCCCGCGGGCCAGGACGGCCCCGGGCTCGTGCTCATGCCGGTGCCCGGCCCGCCGATGCTCGACGCGGACAGCAGCAAGGCGCTGGCCGAGCTGGTCGCCAAGGGCGACGGGGGCACGCTGTTCCTGGAGACCGACGACTGCCAGGCCAGCTACGAAGAGCTGACCGCCCGCGGCGTCGGCTTCAATGACCCGCCGACCACGCAGCCGTACGGGATCGACACCTCGTTCCGCGACCCGTCCGGCAACAACATCCGCCTGACCCAGGTACTCGAGTTCGACCCCGCCCGCGCGGCTTACCCGTAGGTGGGGTACTGCGGCCAGCCGGGCGGGGAGTCCTCCCAGTCCTCCTGGCGCCCGTAGGGGGCGAGGTCGAGGATGTTGTTGACGAACAGCAGCCTGTCCACGCCGCGGGCGCTGGTGTAGTAGGTCCGGTACACGTCGGTGCCGTCGCGCAGGAACATGCTCAGCCCAAAGCCCTCGCCGG